>JALYJV010000409.1 GCA_030775105.1 Pseudomonadota bacterium
ATCGCTACCTGCTCGGCTTCCTCGAGCAGCGCGGCCTCGCTCGCGCGAGCGTGACTTCGCTCTGATCGACGGTACAGGAGAGTTCCATGGCCATTATTGATTTCTATGACCGCGGCTGGAGCATCAATCCAGACGGTGTCGCCTACATCCAGGGCGAGCGTTCGTACACGTTCAGCGAGGTCGGCGAACTCTCTTGCCGCATCGCCAACAAGCTGATCGCACTCGGTCTGCCCAAGGAAACCAAGGGTGCGGTCTGGGCCGCGAATGACGTGACCGCCTGGGCCTGCACCCTGGGACTGTGGCGCGCCAACATGACGTGGTTGCCGGTCAACGCGCGCAACTCGGTGGAAGAGAACCAGTACATTCTCGACGCCTTCGATTGCGAGGTGATGTTCTACCAGAGCTACTTCGCCGAGGTCATCGCGCAACTGCGTCCGCAGCTGCCCAAGATCAAGCGCTGGATCTGCATTGACAGTGCAGCTGTCGATGCACTCTCTCTGGACGCATGGATTGCCGGCCAGCCGTCGACGAAGCCGGAAGTCGCCTACAGCACGGACGACGTCATCATGCTGTCGCCCACCGGCGGCACCACCGGCAAGCCCAAGGGCGTGATGAACACGCACCGCAGTACGCAGACGTTCATCGCCCACTTCATGTTGGCCTGCGCGTACCGCGACGGAGAGAAGCCAGTGAACATGGCCGCGGCCCCGATGACCCATACCGCGGGCTTGCTGGCTGTGCCGTGCACCGCACAAGGTGGCACCGTTGTGGTTGTCACCAAGCCTGATCCGGCACTCATGCTGAGCGCGATTGCCCAGCACAAGGTGACGGAATTCTTTCTGCCGCCGACGGTGATCTACAAGCTGCTGGAAATTCCCGGCATCGAGAAGGTCGACTTCTCTTCGGTGAAGTACCTGATGTACGGCGCAGCGCCGATGTCGGTCGGAAAGCTGAAGAAGGCGATCGAACTGTGGGGCCCGATCATGGCCGGCGGCTACGGTCAGACCGAAGCCCCGGCGGGCATCGCCAACTTGCGCCCTGACGAGCACTTCGTCGATGGCAAGCTCGCGAGCGACGAGCGCCTATCTTCGGTCGGCCGCCCAAATCCGCTGATCCGTGTCGAGTTGATGAACGACGCCAACGAGATTGTTCCGCGCGGCCAGACCGGCGAGATCTGCGTACGCGGCGACCTGGTGATGAAGGGCTACTACAAGCAGCCCGACAAGACCGCCGAAGCCCTCATCAACGGCTGGCTGCACACCGGTGACGTGGGCCACATCGACGCCGATGGCTACCTGCACATCACCGACCGCAAGAAGGACATGATCATCAGCGGCGGGTTCAACGTCTATCCGAGTGAAGTCGAGCAGGTGATCTGGAGCCATCCAGCCGTGCAGGACTGCGCCGTGATCGGCGTACCGGACGAGAAATGGGGAGAAGCAGTCAAGGCAGTGGTTGAGCTCAACCCCGGTCATGTCGTCAGCGCGGAACTGATCATTGCCCTGTGCAAGGAAAAGCTCGGCAGCGTGATGGCGCCCAAGACGGTCGACTTTGTCGACACGCTGCCGCGCAGCCCGGTGGGCAAGGTGCTTAAGAAAGATCTGCGTCAGAAGTACTGGGACAACCTGGATCGCAAGATCTGATCCCCGACACCGACCAAGGCTGAAATCTCATGAGCAAGCTGGAAATCCGTTTTCCCCAGAAGCGCGTCCTCATCACCGGTGCGACCACTGGTTTTGGTGAAGCGCTCGCCTATGCCTTCGCAGAGCGCGGATGGAAGGTGGCCATCACCGGCCGCAAGCTGGACGCGGTCAAGCGTACCGCCGCGGAAGTGACCCGGCGCGGCGGCAACGGGATGGGCATGAAGCTGGAAGTGCGCGAGAAGTCGCAGTGGGAAGGCGTCCGCCAGACCCTCGACGACGCCTGGGGCGGCATCGACATTCTCGTCAACAACGCCGGCGTCGCCGACGCCAACAAGCTGGTCGACATGTCGGATGACGACTGGGAGAGCCTGCTGTCGACCAATCTCGATGGCGTGATCAACGGCTGCCGCACGTATGCGCCGGACATGTTGAAGCAGAAGTCCGGCTACATTCTCAACGTCGCCTCGATCGCCGGCCTGCTGGCGATGCCGGAGATGGCGAACTACAGCGTCAGCAAAGCCGGTGTGATCGCTCTGTCCGAAACCCTGTTCACCGAGCTGTCCGGCGCCAATGTCGGTGTCACAGTGCTCTGCCCTTCTGGATTCAAGTCCAGCCTTCTCGACAATGCAGCGCGCGACGGACGCGATGCCTCCGCAACCAGCTCCATGGCGCGCACCGTCCAGAAAGACATGGACAAGGGCACCCATACGTCAGAGAGCGTGGCGGCCTTTGCGATCAGGGAAATGGAGAAAGGATCGCTCTACTCAATCCCGCAACCGCTGTACCGCTTGGCCTGGGCCGCGAAACGAATCGCACCGAACCGTTTCTACAAGACGGTGGGCTGGCTGTATCGCAAGCAGCTCGGCCCCTTCGCAAACTGACGCATGGCGAGCTCGCCCGATCCGGCCATGATTCATTCCCCGAAGTCCGCGCCAATGGTTGAAGTGCGCCAGCATGCAGTGCCCCCGCACGATGTCGCGATCTACTCAGCACATAGCTGGAG
>JALYJV010000410.1 GCA_030775105.1 Pseudomonadota bacterium
TCATGGCGTCATCGCCGACGAGCTTGGGCTGCGCGGCAGCCACGCCGGCAAACTGCATGCTGCCGCTGGCGGCATAGACCAATGCGAAACCGAACAGCATCACCGCGGTCGCTGCGGCCGACAGGATCAGATACTTCACGCTCGCTTCGAGCGGACGCTGGCGACGCATCGGATACGCGATCATGCCGAGCAGGGCCATGCCCAGGGTTTCGAGCCCGATCAGCAGACTGACCGCATGTTGTGCGCCGGCCAACACCATCGCGCCGAAAGTCGCAATCAGCAGCAGCAGGTACATCTCTTCGCGATAGCCGGCGTACTCACCGAGGTAGCCATAGACCATCAGCGCCGTCAGGCCACCCGCGACCAGCAGCAAAGCCATCACGAAGCGCGCGTAGTCATCCATCACCAGCAATGGCGTGACTTCGGTGCTCGGTAGCGACAGCAGGCAGCTGCCGAAACCGACGATGAAGATGAAAGTCGTCAGGCGCACCACGGTGCGGTGGGCGCGGGCCACCGAAAGCAGCAGCATCACCGCGACGATGCCGGCGGCCATCACCAGCAGCGGGGCCGATGCCAGCAGCTGAGTCTGCAGGGCGGGCGTCATCATGGCAGCACCCCGAGTGCGGCCGGTGCGCTCAGCGCCGGCGCTCCCAGCGTGTACCACTGGCTGATCTGCGCCAGCGGACCGCGCGCCAGGTCAATGACCGGCTGCGGATACAGGCCCAGCGCCAGCAGACTGATCATGATGCTCACCATCATGATCTGTTCACGGAGGGTCAGATCTTCGACTTCGTCATTCGAGGCGGGTGGCCCGTGCAGGGCCTTCTGCACCACGTACAGCGAATACACCGCGGCCAGAATCAGGCCGGTGGCCGCAACCGAGGTCATCCACGGCGCGACCGTGAAGCTGCCGAACAGGACGAGGAATTCACCGACGAAGTTGCCGAGGCCCGGAAGGCCCAGCGAAGCCAGCGCGAAGAACATCAACGCCGTCGCATAGTGCGGTGCGCGACGCGAAAGGCCGCCCATCTTGTACAGCTCGCGCGTATGCAGACGTTCGTACAACTCGCCGCAGAGAATGAACAAGCCCCCGGTGGCGAGACCATGTGCGAGCATCAGCAGTACCGCCCCCTCGAGCGCGAGCGTGGTGCCGGCGTAGATGCCGAGCAGCACGAAGCCCATGTGCGACACGCTGGTGTACGCAACGAGACGCTTGATGTCGGTCTGCACCAGCGCCATCTTCGCGCCGTACAGAATGCCGATGACCGCCAGACCCATCGCGATCGGCGCGAAGTCCTGCGACGCATTCGGGAACATCGGCAACACGAAGCGCAGCAAGCCGTAGGCGCCGGTCTTCAGCAGCACGCCGGCGAGGTCGACCGAACCTGCGGTCGGTGCCTGAGAGTGCGCATCCGGCAGCCAGGGGTGCAGCGGGAACACCGGAAGCTTCACGGCGAAGCCGAGGAAGAAGGCCAGCATCAGCACATATTCCATCGTCGCCGACAGCTCGGTGAAAAGCAGATCGGTGTAGTTGAAACTCCAGGTGCCGGTGCTCTGGCGATGCAGCCAGACCAGCGCGAGGATCGCGACCAGCATCAACAGGCCGGCAGCCTGGGTGAACAGGAAGAACTTCGTCGCGGCGTAGACACGCGAACGGCCGCCGCGGCTGGAGTGCCCCCACAGTGCGATGAGGAAGTACATCGGCACCAGCATTGCTTCCCAGAACACGAAGAACAGGAACAGGTCCAGCGCCATGAACACGCCGATGACACCGGCGAGGTTCCACAGCAGGTTCAGGTGGAAGAAGCCGACGTACTGCTGGATTTCACGCCACGAGCAGGCGACCGACAGCACGCCGAGCACGCCGGTCAGCAGGATCATCAGCAGACTCAGGCCATCGAGACCGAGATGGAAGCTGATGCCCCAGCGCGGAATCCAGTCCATGCGGAACTCGATCAGCCACACCGGGGTACCGTGGGCCGGAATGATGCCCGGCGTATCGGCATGGACCCAGATCCAGATCGCGAGCACGCAGGTCGCGGCCATCGACAGCAGGCCGATCCAGCGCGGCCAGGTCAGCGACAGGCGTTCGGCACCCCAGGCGAGCAGACCGCCGAAGAACGGGATCGCAATCAGTGCGGGCAACAACCAGGGACTCATGCCCATTGCGCAGCTCCAAGCATCAGCACGATGCCCGCAAGCATCGCCGCGACATACCAACGGATGTTGCCGGTCTGCGGCCGCAACGAATGTTTGTGCAGCGCCGTCACCGCATGCGCCATCGCGTCATACATGCGGTCGACGATGTCGCTGCGATTGGCGTTGGCCAATGCGTACAGCGGTTTGACGAACAGTGCGTCGTACAGCGCATCGAAGCCCCAGCCGCTGCGTGCGAGTGCGCGCAGCGCGGTTTCCTTTGGTGCCTCGCTTGCGCCCTGGCCATACCACTTCCAGGCCAGCGCAATACCGCTCAGACCGGCGATGATCGCAACGTACTCCGGCCAGTGCGCCGCCATCTCATGCGCCTCCGGCAGCAGATCCGACAACGGCAAGCTGATCGCACCGCCAACCAGCGACAGGATCATCAGCACGATCAACGGCGCGCGCATGCGGTTGTTGTCTTCGTCGTGGGCATGGATCTTCTCGCCGCCGAAGAACACGATGAAGATCAGACGGAAGGTATACAGCGCGGTCAGGAACGCGCAGGCGGTACCCATCGCCCACCAGGTGTAGTGGCCGCCGCCGAAGGCGCCGGCAAGAATCTCTTCCTTGCTCCAGAAGCCGGCGGTGATGACCGGCAATGCCGCGAGTGCCGCACCGCCGATGACGAAGCTCCAGAACGCGACCGGCAGCTGCTTGCGCAGCCCGCCCATCTTGAAGATGTCCTGCTCGTGATGACAGGCGAGGATCACGCTGCCCGAAGCGAGGAACAGCAGCGCCTTGAAGAACGCGTGCGTCATCAGATGGAAGATCGCCGCTTCCCAGGCGCCGGCACCCAGCGCCATGAACATGTAGCCGATCTGCGACATCGTCGAATACGCGAGCACGCGTTTGATGTCGCTTTGCGCCAGCGCGGCGCCGCCGGCGAGCAGCAGCGTGATTGCGCCGACCCAGCCGACCACCATCAGCGCATCCGGCGCGACGAGGAACAGGCCGTTGAGCCGCGCTACCAGGTATACGCCGGCAGTCACCATCGTTGCCGCATGGATCAGCGCGGACACCGGCGTCGGGCCGGCCATCGCATCGGGCAACCAGGCCTGCAGCGGCAGCTGCGCGGACTTGCCGACCGCACCGCCGAGGATCAGCAGCGAAATGAGCGTCGGCATCGTTGGATCATCGACCCACAGCAGCGGCGCTGCTGTGAGGATCACGTTGATGTCGAGCGAATGCACTTCGCGGTACAGCAGGAACAGGCCGATCGCCATCGCGGTGTCGCCGACGCGGGTCGTGATGAAGGCCTTGCGCGCGGCCGCGCCGTTGGCCGGATCGTCGTTCCAGAAACCGATCAGGAAGTACGAACACAGGCCCACGCCTTCCCAGCCGAGATACAGCAGCAGCAGGTTGTCGCCGAGCACCAGTAGCAACATCATCGCGATGAACAGGTTCGTGTACGCGAAGAACTTCTGGTAGTTGGCGTCGTCGCGCATGTAGCCGGACGCGTAGCTGTGGATCAGTGCGCCGACGCCGGTGATCACACCGGTCATCGTCAGCGACAGGCCGTCAAGATGCAGGGCGATGCGCGGCGAGAAGCTTTCGATCTGCAGCCAGGTCCACAGTACCTGGGTAATCGGCTCCGGCTCCGGCGCCTGCAGCCACTGCCAGCCGATGATCGCCGTCATCACGGTGCTGGCGGTCACCGAGCCAACCGCGAGCGTGGTTGCCAGCGCACGCGGCATGGTTCGCCACAACAGCAACAGCGTCGCGCTGATCAGCGGCGCGAGCACAATCCAATGTAGAGGTAGCGCAGTCGTCGTCATGCTTTCATCCGGCTCAGCGCATCCGGGTCCAGGGTCTTGAAGCGCAGGTGGATCTGCAGCAACAGGGCCAGACCGACAGCGACTTCAGCGGCGGCCAGCGTCAACACGATCAGGAACATGATCTGGCCGTCCGGTTGCACCCAGCGGCTGCCGGCGACGACGAACGCAAGACCGGTGGCGTTGAGCATGATCTCGAGGCACATCAGCGAGAACAACAGTCCCCGACGCACCAGAAGGCCGACGACGCCGAGCACGAACAATGTGGCGCAGATGCCGAGCGCATGGGCCAATGGCACGGCGGTCATTTCGCTTCTCCCCGCACCGGCTCGCGGCGACCAAGGTGATACGCAGAGATCAGCCCGGCGAGCAACAGCATCGAGCCGAGTTCGACTGCGAGCAGATATGGACCGTACAGCGCGATGCCGACCGCCTTCGCATCCACTTCGATACCGGGCATGCCGTTGACGCTGCCCTTCATCGCATACAGCAGCTGCGCAAGCAGGGCAGCAGAAAGCAGGCCGGGACCGATCCACAGGCGTGGCTTGAGCCACTGGCGCTCCTGATCACCAACACCAGGCCCGAGATTGAGCAGCATGACGACGAACACAAACAGCACGACGATCGCGCCGGCGTAGACCAGCACTTCGAGCATCGCCGCGAACGGCGCGCCGAGCGCCAGCATCATCGCTGCGATCGCGAGCAGCGACAGGATCAGATACAGCAGTGCGTGCACCGGATGCGCGCGGGTGATCGCCATCACGGTTGCAGCGACGGCGATGATCGAGGAACCGTAGAAGAGTTCGATCACGGCATCAGACTCCGCACATCGATCGGCGCCGATTCATTCTGCGCCGCACCCTTGGGCTTGCCGGCGATCGCCATGCCGGCGACGTTGTAGAAGCTGTAGCCCGGCTGCTTGCCTTGACCGGCAATCAGCAGATGTTCTTTTTCGTAGACCATGTTCTTGCGGTCGTACTCAGCCATTTCGAAATCGGGCGTCAGCTGGATCGCGTAGGTCGGGCAGGCTTCTTCGCACATGCCGCAGTAGATGCAGCGCGAGAAGTTGATGCGGAAGAATTCCGGGTACCAGCGGCCGTCCGGCTTCTCGGTCTTCTGCAGTGCAATGCAGCCGACCGGACAGGCCACCGCACAGAGGTTGCAGGCAACGCAGCGTTCCTCGCCATCCGGATCGCGCGTCAGCACGATGCGGCCGCGATAGCGCGGTGCCAGATACGGCATCTCTTCGGGGTAGTTGACCACCGACCGCGGCTGGAACATGTGCGCAAACACCTGCCACAGCGACAGGCACTGGGTCAGGAAGCCTTCGATCACCAGCTTGAGGCCACTCATTTGATGACTCCGGACAGCACCAGCGCACCCGTCACCGCGGTGTTCAACAGCGCCAGCGGCAGCAGCACCAGCCAGCCGAAGCGCATCAGCTGGTCATAGCGAGGCCGCGGAATCGCACCACGCAGCAGGATGAAGAACAGGATGAATCCACCGGTCTTGATGCAGAACCACACCAGCGGCATGAACTCCCAGCCGAACAGGGTCAGGCCGAAGGTCGGACCGAGCCAGCCGCCGAAATACAGCGTCGTCAGCAGCGAGGACGCCAGAATCACCGACACATATTCGCCGACGAAGAACATGCCGAACTTCATGCCCGAATATTCGGTATGGAAACCCGCGGCGAGTTCGTGCTCGGCTTCCGGCAGGTCCAGTGGCAGACGATGGGTTTCGGCGAGGCCCGCGATCATGAAGATGATGAAGCCGAGCGCCTGCGTGAGGATGAACCAGCCGTCCTGCTGGGCGAGAACGATGTCATTGAGGCTGAACGAGCCGGCTTCGATCACGACGCCGAGCAGCGCCAGGCCCATGAACACTTCGTAGGAGATCGACTGCGCAGTCGCGCGGATGGCGCCGAGCAATGAGTACTTGCTGTTCGAAGCCCAGCCACCGAGCATCACCGAATACACAGCGAGCGAGGTCATGCCGAGCACGAACAGGATGCCGACATTCCAGTCGCCGGCGACGCTGATGCCCGGCGCAAACGGTACGACCGCGATCGCGAGCAGGATCGTCGCCATGACGATCGCCGGCGCAATGATGAACACGGTGCGATCGGCAAACGGCGGAACCCAGTCGTCCTTGGTGAAGATCTTGATCATGTCGGCGACGACCTGACCGAGGCCGAGGAAGCCGACGCGGTTCGGTCCCCAGCGGTCCTGCCACACGCCGAGCATGCGGCGTTCGACCCAGATCAGCATGGCGGCAACGCCGACAACGCCGAGCAGGATCGCGACCACCATCAGGATGGACTGGGTCGTCATGCTTGCGACCCTAGGATGTTCAGCCCAGCTGCCAGCTGATTGACCGGCACGCCCGGCACACCGCGCGGCACGCCGATGACCTCGGCAGGCAGGCTTTCGCTGCAGCGCAACTGTGCCTGCCACGACTGCCCGCTCGAATCCAGGCGCAACACCGTGCCTTCACTGAAGCCAAGCTTCTTCGCAGTCTGCGGATTGAGAACGACATACGGTGCCGGTACGCGACCGGCAATCGCCGGGCCACGCACGGACAATTCTTCCGAACCGAACAGTTCGTAGAGCCAGACCTGCTGCAGGCCTTCGATCGCGTGGCTGGGTGCCCGCTCGTAATACGCCGCAGTGCCCTTCGGATTGATCAGACGCACGCCCGGATCGCCGCCCTTCAGCGGGCCACCGATCTCGGCCTGGAACTTGTTGACCGACTGATTGGAATTCCAGTTCGGCGCCCAGAAGATCGGAATCTCGGCCGGCGGGATGCCGGTGCGTGCACCTTCCATCGAGAACGCCAGCGGCGAATCGGCATCCTGCAACGGACGCGGCTCGACCATCGTGCGATTGGCATTCATTGCCGTGCGGCCGCTCGACCGATGCGACTGGCGCGGAATGCGATTGCCGACAATGCGGAAGCGCGCCCCTGGTGCGGCATCGACGATGCCGGCGAGACGTGAATCAGAGGCAGCGCAGCTGGCCAGCAGCGCATCGAAGCCATCGCCGAGCGGCGAGATGCCGTCCTGCATCCGGCTCGCCGTCTGCTGCAGCCAGCGCCAAGACTCCTGGGTCTGCGTCGTCGTCGACTGCATCACGCGGAAGGAGCGCTGCGCCCGGCCTTCGAAGTTGACCAGCGTGCCGTCGGTTTCAGCAAAGCTGCCAGCCGGCAGCGAAAGATGTGCCGCGGCGGACAGCGGCGTTGCGACCGAATCGATCACGACCAGCTGCTTGATCTTCTTCAGCGCGGCAGAGAGACGCGGTGCATCAACGCGGCGGAACAGATTGTTCTCGACCACGACCAGCGTGTCGACTTCACCGGCGTCGATGCGCGTCAGCGCGGCATCAAGGTCCGCACCGCCGAGCAGCGCGGTCCCGAGGCTGTTGGCCTCGGACGGCAGCAGCGCAATCGACGGTGTGCGCCCCACCTTCGCCAGCGCAGTGCACAGATTACCCGTCGCCTGCAGCATCGCTGTCGATCCACTCGACGTACCGCTGATGATCAGGGGACGCTGCGCGCCTTTCAGCGCTTCGGCAATGCTGTGGGCGAGATGAATGTCGTCATCGGAGAGGCCCATTGCACGCGGATGCGTGTAGTCGAGCAGATGCACGATCTCCTGACCGAGCGCGGCAATGCGCTGCGGCGTAGCACGCAGGGTGCGCGCAGCGATGTCGTCGAGACCGGTGTCGTTCGGCGTGCAGATAAACAGCGGGCTGCGCAGATCCTGGGCGAGCAGGCGCACCGAATGATCCTGCCAGCGCGGCACGTTGGCCTTGTCCGCCAGCTGGAAGCTGGCCTGGCGCACCGACTGCCGTACCGCTAGCGCGAGACGCGCGCTGGTCGCCAGCAGGTCTTCGCCGAGAATCAACACGGCATCGGCCTGCTCGACCTCGGCCACCGTCGCGATCTTCGCCGG
>JALYJV010000411.1 GCA_030775105.1 Pseudomonadota bacterium
CACTGCTGGGCTTGCTCGCGGATCGAACCAGCATCGAATATGTTTACCACGCGATTGCGTATCTGCAGCTGCTAGGCGTTGTGGCCGCGTTTCTGCCCAAGCCTCAGAGGCCCGTCGCGGGGGCTGCATAGAGGTCTACCGCCATCGGCTCCGCTCCTTGGAATCGCTGATCTCGCTCGTTACAGTCCAAGCTCCGTCAGGCTCGCGAACAAGCGATCTCGCCCTTCGACAAAACTTTGAGCGGTGCCGCCGAGGCGTTGCACCATCTGCGCTTGCTTGTAGTTGGGGTGACGTTGCACGAACTCGTCGAAGATGCGCTGCGCTTCGGCCTTGTCGCCCAAGCGCACGAGCGCCGCGGCGTGGATCGGGGACCACGGCAGGGTCGGATTGGCCGCTTCCGCGGCCTGGCCCGAATCACGCGCCTGCTGGTAGTTGCCCACGATGAAATTGGCCAGGGCGAGCCGGTAGTGCCACTCGGCACGAAAAACGTCGCGCGGGCTCAGTCGAAAGGCAAGCTCGAGCGGTGCGATTGCCTCTTCGGCGCGACCGTTGAGGATCAGCGCCAGACCATACGCACCCTGTGCCACGGCGTTGCGGTGATAGGCCGCCCATTCCTGGCTGTGCCGAAGCATCGCGGGCCAGTCCTTTTTCAGGTAGGAGCGGATGACTCGGGATTGATGCGACAGATGCCCATTCGGATCCAGACGGTCCAGATGCTCGCCCGCCACTTCAATGCGCTTGAAAGCTGCAGCGCGGTCGGGCAGCCACCCGTTCATCGCACCATTTAGCATTACGAACGAAACGCCGCCCCAGCCGCGGACCGAATTCGGATCAATGGCCACCGCCTGCTCGAGCAGGATCAATGCTTCGTTCAGGTTGTCGCGGTTGTAACCGCGGTGCCATAACGCGAAGGCGCGCATCGCGAGGTCATCCGCCGTCACAGCGGTCGGCGAAAGCCTGATGGGGCGATCGCCTGCCGAGCGATAAACCTCGACGCTCAGAGCTTGCGCCACCTGCAGCACGAAGTCATCAATCGTGTCATTCAGTCGCGCACGCTCGGCGTTGAACTTATCGGCCCAACGCTGCGCCCCACTCTCGCCGTCGATCAGCGACAGGTTCAACTGAACAACATCGCCCTCGTGCCGAACGCTGCCGCTTACGACGTAGCGCACGCGCAACTCGCGCGCGACACTGCGCGGGTCGACAGCCTTGCCTTTGAACGTAGCTGCTGTATCACGTGCGATGACAAAGCTGCCCTCCAGCCGGGCAAGCTGGCTGATCAAATCTTGCAGCATGGCGTCCGCCAGCCACTCGCTGGCAGCGCTCGGCCCGTCTACGTCCAGTGGCAGGACTACGATCGAAAGCGAAGGCACGTCCTGCGGCAGTCGAGCGCCATCACGGTTACCCCCAGAAGACCAGTAGCTGCCGAGTAACCAGGCACCGGCCAAAGCTAGCACTATCAGCAAGCCAGCAAGCGTCGTCCGATGGCGCATCGGCCGGCTCGAAGTCGCAGGCGAAGTGCCAGCCGGTGGTGGGACGACCCGAGGCGACTCCGGCACCACCGCAGCATCGGCATCGCCTGCTCCATTTGAAGGACGCGCTGCCGGGTCCGGCACCAACATGTAGCCGCGCCTTGCGACCGTCCGCACCAGACGATGGTCAGCGTCACCCAGCACCCGGCGAATGTCGGCGATGGCTTGAGCCAGCGAGCTCTCGCCCACAATCACGTCCGGCCACACGTGACGCAACAACTCTTCTTTGCCGACGACCTGACCGGGCCGAGCACCCAGCACACACAGGACGTGCAGCGCTTGCTTGCGCAGTCCTGCCAGCTGCCCGGTGTCGGTCAGCAATTCGCCGGAAGCAAGATCAAGCACATGGCGCGACAGCACCAGGCGGTCGACCGTGGGGCTAGCGCTGGCCGGCTCCGATTGTTCACCAACGCTGCTGAGCGTGGGCGAAGTTGATAGGGCAAGGTGAAGCCGACCCTCATCTTTCATTCTTTTGTCAACTTTTCTTCAAGATTTTTCGCTGTGATACGCCTACCTTCGTGTACTCACTTTATCGGGAAGGATCGACTATGAGAAGGTTTCTGGCGGCCGTCGGACTAGCCGGCGTGGCTGTTACGGCCGCGATGGCTCAGCACACAATGCCCACGGGTGAGATGGGACTGCACTCGCCGGCAGACATCAAGTGGAAAGACGGCCCCGGATCGCTGCCGCCCGGCGCGAAATTTGCGGTTTTGGAAGGGGATCCCGGTAAGGACGGGCCATTCGTGATGCGGCTGTGGTTTCCTGACAACTTTCGGATTCTTCCTCACTGGCATCCGAAGACTGAACGCATAACCGTCATCTCCGGCACTTTTAACCTCGGCATGGGCGAAAAGTTTGACCAGTCGGCAACGCGCGCGATGCCGGCGGGCACTTACGGATTTTGGGGGGAGGGCATGCGCCACTTCGCCTGGACCAAGGGCGAAACGGTGCTCCAGTTGCACGGCATCGGTCCGTGGTCGATTACCTA
>JALYJV010000412.1 GCA_030775105.1 Pseudomonadota bacterium
CCGCTACCTTCGACTGGCTGCGAAGAGCTGCAAGCCGACAAGGTCATCGCCAGCGCGGCGGTGAGTACGAGGGCTGGGCGCAGCGATGCGATTCTGATCATGGCGCAGGGACTACCAGTGCTTGCAGCGGGAAGCGCGCGACATTGGCGTATGGCTCGGCGAGATTGCGCGGCCGCGCGGCCGGCACGATGAACTGCCACTGCTCGCCGTCGACTTCGGTCAGCGTCAGCGGTGTCAACGCATTGTCGGTGTCGTGCGTAACGAAGTAGTGCACGCCGTGGGCGCCGTACGCGCCTTGGCGCTGGCTGCAGGTCAGGTTGGCGTACTGCAGCGCGTTGTTTCCGGTCGCGATGCGTGCCCGGGCAACGTAGGCGTCACGGACTCGCGTGTCGGCGGAGTTGTCACCCGGCCAGGGGCGGGCCACCGGATCGTCGCCGGTGCCGTCGTCGAGGCAAGCATCGTCGCGGTAGTACGGCACGACCAGCGGATTGAGCAATGAAGTCGCGCCGCGGATCAGGAAGGTATAGACCAGCGCGCCGCTGTTGCCCTTGCCTGAGACCTGCTCCCAGTTGTCGAAGGCGAGCGGCAGATTGAAGGTCGGATCCGGAACGTCGACGAAAGCCGGGCAGCGACCGCTGGCGTTCGGCGGCGCGATGCCGCTGTCGGATGACGGGCAGAAACCGAACAGCGGCGCGAAACCGTCGACGTTGCCGACCTCGTCGTTGACGCCGTCGATCGGCACGCCCTGCGGCCGCAGGATCGAGTAGTAGCGTCCGCGCGGCACGCCGGCTGCCGCTTCACTCGCGGTCGGCACCATCGCCGAGCGGTTGTAATCCCAGGACGTGTAAAGGCCGTCCGGCGGAATCGGATGCACGCGCACGCGGTAGCGATAGCTGATCGCGTTGCGGTAGAAGCTCTCGGTCTTCGTCACGTTGGTGCCGGAGTCCGCGCCCCAGGTTTCGCGGATGCAGCGGACCGGACCGCAGCGCTCTCCGATCAGGCTGGCGTTGGCTTCCCAGTTGACCTGCTCGTCCTCGAAACCGACCAGCGAGATCAGCGAGTCCGGCGACTGCTGGAAGGCACGACCTTTCCAGCGATCGATCAGATCGGGGCGCGCGTTCCAATAGGCGTTGTTCGCAGCAAGATTCGTGACCGTGTCATCCGGCGCGCGGATGCGCAGGTCGCGCACCATCCAGCGTCCGGTCGCCTGCCAACGGTAGTTGGCAGTCGTCACCGTCAGGCCATCGCGCGGGAAGCGGTCGGTCGACGGGCAGGTGTAGCCGCTCTGCTCGCCTTCATTGGGCGTGCAGGCGGCATCGTTGCCGTAGTACTGCTCGAGGCTGGCAACGCAGACGGTGCCGGTGAGATTGGCGCCGTAGTTGGTGTTGCTGGTGCCGAGCTTCTCGTCGTCGTTGTCGGCGAAGAGATTCTTGTCGATCCATTGATCGGCGTTGTTCGCCGGCGTGTAGCGCACGTAGTGCTGTCCGGTGAACGCCGGTGCACTGTTCTTGCGGAACAGGTAGACGGTGCGCAGCGTCGCCGGCGACAGCGGATCGATCAGATTGATCTGCTGGCCGCTGCCTGCGCGTGTGCCGGCCGGGCGGCGGCCCGCGGGTGCAGTGCCGCCCGCGTCGGCAGCCATGAAGACGATCTCGTCGTCGGCATCGAGGCCAGCAACCGGATCGGCAACCGGCGCGGCGACGCCTTCGTTGGCGCCGTCGTCCGTGTTGTTGCGGTCGTACTCGGCGTTGCAGCGGCCCTGGGTCTTGCCCCAGGACTCGACATCCCAGACATAGCTGGTTTCGGCATCGGTGCCCGAGTAGATCGAGAAACTGCTGTTGCCGTTGGCGAGGAAGTACGGCATGCGCTCGTCGACCTGCAGCGGAATCTCGACCCAGGCGTTGTTGCGCCAAGCATAGCCGGCGATCTGGTTGATCGGCACACCCGAGAAACCCATGCCGGCCAGCGGATAGATCAGCTCGCCGTTGTGCGCATCGCGAATCGCATGGCCGCCGGGGACCAGCGTGCGCAGCAGTTCAATGATCGGATTGCAGACCTCATCCATCGGTGACGGACACTGCTCCAGCATGGCACCGGACGGATACAGGTGCGCAACGCCTGCGGCGGCCGGTACCGACCACGCGGTGATCTGCGCGCCCTGCAGGATCACCGCCTCGGCGTTGCGATTGGCGGACACGGCCTGCAGCAGGGTTTCCGGCAAGTCCTGACTGAGACCAAGCAGCGTCTGCGGATCGCGCGCCTCGGCAAGCCCGGCGAGGCTCGCGGCGAAGTTCGTCAGCGCGTTCTGCAGCGCATCGGCGCCAGCCTCAGCATCGCCGCGCAGCACGGCGTCGATCAACTCATGGCTGTCGGCGCCCAGATCGGCAAGCGCGCCGATCACGCCTTCACCGCGGCCGATGTCCGGCGGCACCGGCGTTGGCGTCGGAACGGCAGTCGGTGTCGCAGTGGCCGTCGGTGTAGCCGACGGACTGCTGCTGGGTGTTGCTGTGGCCGTTGAAGTCGGTGTTGCGGTCGCGCTGGGCGTCGGTGTGCTGCTCGGAGTCGCGGTCGGCGTTGCCGTCGGGCTCGGCGTTGGCGTCGTACCGGGATTCGGCGTACCGCCGCTCGTGGGTGTTGCGGTCGGCTGCGCCGTCGGCGTCGCGCCCGGTGTCGGCGTGCTGCTTGGCAGCGGCGTTGCCGTTGCGGTTGCCGTCGGGCTCGACGTTGGTGTTGGATCCCCGTCGTTGCCGTTGCCCGAGTTACAGGCAGCGAGCAGCAGGCTGAGAGCCAGCGTCGTCGTCTGCGCGCGCAACATCAAGGGGCGGCTCCCTCGACCGGCTCGGCATCACCAAGCAGATCGCAGAACTCCTCCGGCAGCTGGCCGAGGCTGCGACACAGTTCCTGCAGTGGGGTCTGCGGATCGAGCAGCTGGCAGAACGCTTCGGGCGCACCCGCTTCCAGGCAGTTGTTGGCGAACGAGGTCTGCACGTATTCGAGATTGCGCGCGATGTCTGCGATCAGGCAGTCGGTGCTGGAGATGCCGGGCGCGAGGCAGGCCTGCAGATAGTCCGGCAGATAGGTCAGCGGATCGGCGTCGAACAGCGGGATATAGGCCTGGATGCGCAGCAGCGGCGCGGTCAGCGGTCCGAGCGAGACGAATTCTTCATAGCCGGTGAACGGCACCAGCAGGCCGGTGTTGCCTGAGGCATCGACATAGCTGAACTCCTCTTCCGGAATGATGTAGCCGAAGCTGTTCTGGGTCAGGCCGAACAGCATCGTCGTCGCGCCAGGGTTCGCCGCCTCGGCGACCTGGCGGATGAAGTTGCCGAAGGTGTTGGTTGCTTCGCCCGGGATCGTCGCAATCTCGACGCCGCCGGCGCCGCCCAGCGACACGCGCGTCACCAGCGACTGCGCGACGGTCGGCACCTGGCCGATCTCGGTCTGCACATTGCCGAGCACATCGCCGAGGCCCGGGATGTTGGTCAACTGCTCCGGCGTGAAGTTGTAGTAGCGGTTGAAGGCACCGACCGGCGCCAGCGCGAGAAAGGCCGGATTGGTCACCGGCAGCGTGACATGGGCATTACGGATGGCCAACATCGGTGGCAGTGGCCGTGCCGCCTGTGCCATTGCGAAGCCGGCAATGGCCTCGCCACGGCAGCGCACGCTGTCGTAGGGATTCGGCTCCTCGAAGGGGCAGGCGCCGCCGGAGCCGGAGGCGTCGGCAATCGGACCGTTGTAGTACATGCCGATGCCGCCTTCGCGTTCGAGCAGGCCCATCGCACCATGAATGTAGTCGGCGTGCGGCACGCGCGGGTCTTCATTGATGCTGGTCGGATGTGCGGCGTACTGCAGGATCTGCGCGATCGGCCTGCGCGTGCGCGCATTCTCGAAACGCAGCAGCGCCATGTGCGCGTCGGCGTCGGCGTCGACCGTCACGCGCGGCCGGCGGTAGTTGTTGTAGTCGTGGGTCTCGCCGTTGGCGATCGTCGCATTGGCGCGCTGGCGATAGGTGATTGCCGTCGTGGCCGCCTGCGCTGCACCGGCGTAGAGTTGCTGCTCAATCCACTGCACCGGCACGCCGCCCCACAGGCCCTGCAGGTCGGCACCGGCATGGCTGTGGGTCTGGCCGAACACGATGTGCTCGGCGTCCACGCACCAGTCGAGTGCGCAACTCGCATCGACGATCGCCGTGCGCAGGCCCTTCTGGATCAGGTTGCCGGCACCGACCGCGTCGAGCGAGACGAAGACGATGCGCGTCTCGCCCTGCGACAGCACCGTGACGCGGATGAAAGTGTTCTCGGTTTCCTGGTGGCGCTCGGAGAAATAGACCGGCTCCTGCGCCGGCTGGGTCAGGCTCGTGCCCAGATCGGCAAAGGGGTTCGGCAGGTTCTGGAGCGGATTGATGCCGAAGCCGCCGAGGTTGAACTGCTGGGTCTTGGAACCGACGTAGAGGCGTTCCTCGGTGATGCCGTCGATCTCTTCCTGGGTCGGCGTGACGACGACCTTGGCGGCGCCGGCGCACCAGTCTTCGGCGTTGCAGGCATCGGCGGCAGTCGGCGGTTCGGTCGGGCCGGGCGTCGCGCTCGGACCCGGCGTCGGGCTGGGCCCGGGGCCGCCGGTGCTGACCGGTGCGCTATGCCCGCAGGCCGCGAGCGTCAGGCTCAGCACCAACACCGATAGTTGTATCCGCATCAAGTCGCTCCACATCAACCGCCACACCAATGACCTTGAGTCCGGTGCGGGACAGCATGTGGTTCGTCCGCGTGTCGCGTGTCCCAGGCACGCCGCCAACGCGCGGCCGCGGCTTTAAGCCGGGCTCGACGCGACCGCCTCACCCAGACCCCTGAAGGGTCTGAAGCTGTCAGCGGCGCATCCATGCGCGTTGCGGGGGGAACCGCTACAACAGAACTCCTCACACGGGGTTGGGTCGGTGCCAGCGCAGACCTCGCGCGGCGTTCGCCCACTCCTTCCGTTCGCACCATCGCCGGTCGTCAATTCGGAGCGACCGGTTCTCGCCTGCTGGCGTCTAATGGCAACTTGCTGCGGAAAATCATTGGATCTGTCCGCCACAGGCTGACAACGCGGGCCAGCTTTTCCGCATTGCAGCTGCATTCTGGGGCGAGGCCAAGTCCGGGGTCTTGACGAAACCCGCCTATTGATTGCGAAATCACGCCACTGTGCCTGTCACCTCTTCCCCCCCGAAAACCGCCGGTGTCATCGCCGCCCTGTATGCACGAGGGCTGATCGACTACCTGCGCGGCCGCGGTATCGACCCGGCGGCGCTATATCCGGCTGACCGTGTCCGTCAGCTGGAGGTGGCGCGCGGCCATGAGGAAATCGCGCTGGAAGAATGGATCTGCATGTTCGACCGCGCGATCGAACACACCGGCGAAGCCGATCTGCCGCTCAAGGCCGGTGCTTCGCTGCATGTTCGCCACCTCGGCGTGCTCGGCCATGTATTGATGAACTGCGCCACGCTGCAGGAAGTCGCGGAGCAGCTGGTGCGCTACATCCGCCTGCTCGGCCAGATCGGCCGGCCGCTACTGACGATCAGCGGCGATCGCGCCCATCTGGAGTGGATCTGGCCGCACTCGACGCCGGCTTCTCCTTCCATTGCGCTGTTCATGCTCGGGGCGCGCGCGATGTTCATGCGCTGGCTCAGCGACCGCCCGGAGCTGCGCTACGACGCCGATTTCCACTTTGCCCAGCCGGACGATCTGAGCGCCTATCACCGGGTCTTCGGCGGCGAGCTGCGCTTCAATCAGCGCTGCAGCGCAATGCTGTTTCCGGCGAGCTACATGGCCCTGCCGGTCGCCAGCGCCGATGACGATCTGCGCCAGCAAGTCGAAGCCCGCGCGCAGTCGCTGCTGCGCACGTTATCAGGCGAACCGCCGCTGCTGACCGAACTCAAGGGCGTGCTCGCGCGCAATCTGGCCAACGGCAGGGTCTCGCTCGATGCCGCCGCCGATGTGCTGCAGGTGTCGTCACGCACCCTGCAGCGCCGCCTCGGCGATCTGGACCGCTCGTTCCAGTCCGTACTCGACGAAGTTCGCCTGCACGCCGCCGAAACGCTGCTGCGCGACGTCGGCGTCTCTCTGACCCAGATCGCGTTTCTGCTCGGCTATACCGAACAAAGTACCTTTCATAACGCCTTCCGGCGCTGGACCGGGCATTCGCCGGGGAGCTGGCGCAAGGACCATGTCGGCTCGCATTAGAACGACCCGGGCGATCTTGCGGCGCAAATCGCGCGTGAGTAGCCCGGTTCCGCGCAGCGGAGCCGGGATCGTCGGTCGATCTGACCGTACTTCCCGGCTTTGCCTGCGGCAAACCCGGGCTACGCCAGCTCACATTGTCCATCTGTTCAATGCAATCTTGCGGTGCAACATCCGCAGGCGTAAGGTGCGCGCCGCATGAAGATCATCATTCTCGGCGCAGGCCAGGTGGGTTCGACGCTGGCCGAAAACCTGGCCAGCGAACAGAACGATGTCACTGTCGTCGACAGCAACCCGGTCGCGCTCGAGGAACTGCAGGAACGCCTCGACATCCGCACTGTCACCGGCCACGCCTCGCACCCGAGCGTGCTGCGCATGGCCGGCGCCGATGATGCCGACATGATCATTGCCGTCACCAGCAGCGACGAAACCAACATGCTGGCGTGCAAGATCGCCAACACCCTGTTCAACACGCCAACCAAGATCGCCCGCGTCCGCGCGACCGACTATCTCAAGGAAGAAAAGCTGTTCGCCCCGGATGCACTGCCGGTGGACATGCGCATTTCACCGGAGCAGCTGGTCACCGACCTGATCCAGCGCCTGATCGAGTATCCGGGCGCGGTGCAGGTCGTCGAGTTCGCCGATGGCCGCGTGCGCCTTGTCGGCGTCAAGGCCTACTACGGCGGCCCGCTGGTGTCGCGCCAGCTCAAGGAACTGCCACAGCACCTGCCCGGCGTCGATGCGCGCGTCGCGGCGATCTATCGCCGCGGGCGGCCGATCATCCCTGAAGGCGATACCGTGATCGAGGCCGAGGACGAAGTGTTCTTCGTCGCCGCGCGCAATCACATTCCGAAGATCATTGCCGAGCTGCGCCGCCTCGACAAGCCGGTCAAGCGCGTGATGCTCGCCGGCGGCGGCAACATCGGCCTGCGCCTGGCCAAGGCGCTCGAAGCGAGCAAGATCCAGGTCAAGATCATCGAGAAGTTCAAGGAACGCGCGGTGTTCCTTGCGCAACAGTTGCAGCACACCATCGTGCTGTCCGGCGACGGCGCCAACGAGTCTCTGCTGCGCGAAGAGAACATCGAAGATGTCGACGTGTTCTGCGCGATCACCAACGACGACGAGGCCAACATCCTTTCGGCGATGCTGGCGAAGCGCCTCGGCGCACGCAAGGCGCTGTGCCTGATCAATCGTCTGTCGTATGTGGACCTTGTCGAAGGCGGCAGCATCGACATCGCGATCTCACCGCAGCAGTCGACCGTCTCCGCGCTGCTCGCTCGCGTGCGCCGCGGCGACGTGGTTCGCGTGCATTCGCTGCGCCGTGGCGCCGCCGAAGCGATCGAGGCAATCGCGCATGGCGATCGTCACAACTCCAAGGTCGTCGGCCGCCGTCTCGAAGAGATCAAACTGCCGCAGGGCACGACCATCGGCGCGATCGTGCGCGGTGACGAAGTGATCATTGCCCACCACGACACCGTGATCGAAGCCGAGGATCACGTGATCCTGTTCCTCGTCGACAAGAAGAAGGTCAAGGACGTCGAGAAGCTGTTCCAGGTTGGCCTGAGCTTCTTCTGACATTCATGGGTTACGCCGACAGACCTGTGTTCGCCACCCGTTCGCAGCGCTATGCGGCGGTGCAGCGCGTGATCGGCCTGCTCCTGATGATGTTTTCGCTCAGCATGCTTCCGCCAGCGCTGATCAGTCTGTTCTACTCCGAGGGCGTTGCCTATGCGTTCATCGAAGGCGCCTGGATCAGCCTTGCCACCGGCGGTGCGGCCTACTGGCCGGTCCGGCATTCGCGCGCTGAGCTGAAGACCCGCGACGGCTTCCTCGTCGTCGTCGCGTTCTGGGCCGTGCTGTCCACCTTCGGTGCGATTCCGCTCTACGTCACCGACGTCGGCTGGCCGACCTTCGTCGACGCACTGTTCGAATCGGTGTCCGGCCTGACCACAACCGGCGCGACGGTGATCCCCAGCGGCCTCGACGAGCTGCCGCACGCGATCAACTTCTACCGCGCCCAGCTGCACTGGCTCGGCGGCATGGGCATCATCGTCCTCGCCGTCGCGATCCTGCCGATGCTCGGCGTCGGCGGCATGCAGTTGTACAAGGCCGAAACACCGGGGCCGATGAAGGACTCGAAGCTGACACCGCGCATCGCCGAAACCGCACGCGCGCTGTGGATCGTCTACCTTGCGCTGACCGTGGCCTGCGGCGTGAGCTACTGGCTGGCCGGCATGTCGCCCTTCGACGCGGTCGTGCACGCGATGTCGACGATGGCGACCGGCGGCTTCTCCAATCACGATGCCAGCATCGGCTACTACGACAGCCCGCTGCTCGAATACGTCGTCATGGTGTTCATGCTGCTGGGCACGATCAACTTCGCGACCCACTTCATGGTCTGGCGCGAACGCAATCCCCTGGTCTACTGGCGCGACACCGAAGCGCGTACCAGCCTCGCGATCGTCGGCGGCTTCACCCTGCTGGTACTGACCCCGTTGCTGCTGGTCGGCACCTATCCCGACCTCGAGACCAGTCTGCGCAAGGCGCTGTTCCACGTCATCTCCTACGGCACGACGACCGGTTTCGGCACGGCCGATCCATCGTACTGGCCGTCGTATGCGCCGGTGATGCTGGTCATGACCGGCTTCATGGTCGGCTGCGCCGGCTCCACATCGGGTGGCGTCAAGGTGGTACGTCTGATGCTGTTCGTGAAACAGGCGATGCGCGAGATGCAGCGCCTGATCCATCCCAGTGCCGAGCTGCCGATCAAGTTGCAGGGCAAGGTTGTACCGGACCCCATCGTCTATGCGATCGGCGGCTTCTTCTCGGTCTACATCGGCGCAACGCTGGTGCTGATCTCGGCGATGATCGCGACAGGGCTCGACCCGCTGACCGCGTTCTCGGCCGTCTCGGCCTGCATCAACAACATGGGTCCGGGCCTCGGAGAGCTGAATGCCTCGATGGCCTCGGTGTCGCAGACCGGCAAATGCATCCTGATCTTCACGATGCTGCTCGGTCGCCTGGAAATCTTCTCGCTGCTGATCGTGTTCACGCCGGCGTTCTGGCGGAGATAGGACATCCCTGTCGGGCCACGGCCATCCATGGCCGCGACTTTCAAAACAAGCTTAAGCTTGCGCTCTATCCGCAACGACCCATCCCATGTCCGTCTTCACCAAAGTCAGTCACAGCGAGCTGCTGGACTTCCTGCAGCGCTATCCGGTGGGTGAGCTGATCGGCTTCCAGGGCATCGGCGAGGGCGTCGAGAACACCAACTATTTCGTCGACACCGATGACGGTCGCTGGGTGCTGACGCTGTTCGAACGCCTCAACTACGCCGATCTGCCGTTCTTCCTCGGCCTGATGGAACACCTCGCCTCGCGCGACTTTCCCGGCGCGATGCCGGCGCACACGCGCGATGGCCAGACCCTGACCACGCTCAACGGCAAGCCGGCCGCGCTGGTGCGGCGCCTGACCGGCCAGAGCGTGCTGTTTCCGTCGCTGGAACAGTGCGCCCAGGTCGGCCGCGTGCTCGGAGATCTGCATGTGCTCGGCGCGTCGTATGCCGGGCGCTGCGCGAACGATCGCGGCGCCGCGTGGCGCGAGAAGACCGGCACGCTGCTCGCCGGCAAGCTTAGCGACCCGGCACTCCGCGCGCTGATCGAAGACGAGCTGCGCGCGCAGAAAACCCTGGGCCTTTCGGCATTGCCGCAGGGCGTGATCCATGCCGACCTGTTCCGCGATAACGTGCTGTTCGTCGATCAGCGCCTGACCGGCGTCATCGACTTCTACTACGCCTGCAACGACGCGCTGGCCTACGACCTCGCCGTCACGCTCAACGACTGGTGCTTCGAAGCCAACGGTCACCTCAACAGTGCGCGCTGGAACGCGCTGCTCGGTGCCTATCGCGCGCGCCGCGAACTCAGCGACGCCGAGAAGGCCGCATGGCCGCTGGTGCTGCGCGCCGCCGCCCTGCGCTTCTGGCTGTCACGCCTCTACGACTGGACTTTCCCGCGCGAAGGCGACGTGGTGCAGATCAAGGATCCGGAACAGTACCGGCGCATCCTCGATCACCATCGTTCGGAAGCGCCGCCAGCTTTGTAAGGGGTTGGCTGTGGCGTCTCGATACACCGCGCAAGCGCGGCACTCGACGCGAACGGGAAGTTCGGAAGCCGGGCAAGCCGCCCGGAATCTGCCCCCCCCGGCGGAAACAACAAGTAGTCCGCTCGGATCGAGTGCCGTGCGCTTGCGCACGGCGTATCGAGATCCCACCGCGGACTTGGCGTGCAGCCTGTTTCGCCTCAGCTCTCCGCGTCGATCCGCGATTGCCTGCGCGTATCGCGCATCGTCAGATACAGCAGCAGCGACACCGCGATGCAGGCAGTGACGTACCAGTCGTAGCCGCTTTCGTTGCCGGCCTGCTTGAACCACAGCGCGATGAACTCCGCGGTGCCGCCGAACAGCGCGACGGTCATCGCATACGGCAGGCCAACCCCGAGTGCGCGTATCCGGGTCGGGAACAGTTCGGCTTTGACGATCGCGTTGATCGAGGTGTAGCCGCTGACGATCAGCAGCGCGCACATGATCAGTGCGAATGCGCTCCAGGCATTGTCGACGGTGCGCAGCGCCGCGAGGATCGGCAGCGTCGCCAGCGTGCCGAACACGCCGAACGCGATCAGGATCGGCCGCCGGCCGATGCGGTCCGACAGGGCGCCGATCAGCGGCTGCAGCAGCATGAACACGAACAGGCTGGCTGCATTGATCAGCGTCGCCGTCGTGCGGTCCATGCCGGCGCTGTTGACGAGGAACTTCTGCATGTAGGTGGTGTAGGTGTAGAACGCGACCGTGCCGCCGAGCGTCAGGCCGACGACCAGGCCGAGCTCGCGCGGATGGCGCAACAGCTCACGCAACGGCGAGCGGACCGCATGCCGTTGCTGCTCACGCGCGAATGACTGTGTCTCCTCCAGCCGCGAACGCAGCAGCATCGCGACCAGCGCACACAGCGCGCCGATCACGAATGGCACGCGCCAGCCCCAGCTTTCGATCTGCGCCTGCGTCAGCAGCTGCTGCAGGACGATCAGCACGGTCAGCGCCAGCAGCTGGCCGCAGACCAGCGTCACGTACTGGAAGCTCGAGAAGAACCCGCGCCGTCCGGCGGTCGCCATCTCGCTGAGATATGTGGCCGAGGTGCCGTACTCGCCGCCCAGCGACAGGCCCTGCAGCAGGCGCGCGAACAGCAGCACCGCCGGCGCGGCAATGCCGATCGTCGCGTAGCCCGGCGTCAGCGCAATGATCAGCGAACCCAGACACATCATCCAGACCGACAGCAGCAGCGCCGCCTTGCGGCCGCGACGGTCGGCATAGCTGCCGAGCAGCCAGCCGCCGAGCGGGCGCATCAGGAAGCCTACGGCGAAGATCGCCGCGCTGTTGAGCAGCTGCGCGGTGGGGTCGCTGTTCGGGAAAAACGCCGGCGCGAAGTACAGCGAGAACGCTGAATAGACGTACCAGTCGTACCACTCGACGAGATTGCCGATCGAACCGCCGGCAATCGAGCGCAGTCGCCGCGCCGTCGTCAGCGGCGGCGAGGCCGTTCCCCCGGTCGACAGCGCGACCGGCCTAATCCATCGCCTCCAGTTCGGCATCCAGCTTTGCCTTGCGCTCATCGTTGGCATCGAGCGCGCCGTCAACCTTGTCGGCAATCGCGTCACCGGAATAGCCGATGGCCTCGGTATTGCGGATGTTGCGGGTTTCTTCGCGGCCTTCGGGCGCAGCCGCCGCGGGCGGCGGTTCCGGACTGCCGCAGGCGCTCAGCAGCAATGCGAGGAGCAGGGTGTTCGTCAGGCGCATGAAGACTCTCCCAAACTGAAGGTTGACGCAGCCTAGCAGGCCGCCGGTGCTTGCCGCACAATCGCCTGCAACGGGGCGACGGTGTCTTGCCGGTCGTCGACAGGGGAGTCACAGATCGTCATGAGCGCGCAGCACCGCGCCGGCACTGCGCCGGTATCCACTGCAGTGAAT
>JALYJV010000413.1 GCA_030775105.1 Pseudomonadota bacterium
AGCGGGAGCTGTGCAATGTGCCAAGTCAAAGGTGAAGAATGGCTACTGTATTTTTTGGTCGTAGCGGAAAAGACCCCAACCGATCAAGTCCAGGTATCTGCCAGTGTCCAAGTTCAATGGCTAGCCAGAGGGAATAATCAATGGACAAGAAGGAGCTGTTGCTTCGAGATATCGAAACCCTGCGAGAGTCAATTCGCAGAGATTGGAAGGACTTTGGGGTGTTGACGCTTTCACCTGAGGAGCGAGCTGGAATAAAGCAGCACATCCAATGGTGCCAGGGCGAGCTAGTTGACCCGAATAGATCGAATGTATCCACTATCTATTCTTTGAAACTCAAAGGACAGCCATCAGCTTCTTTGCAGTCTGATTTTCGGCCCTCTATGTTTTTTGCTAGGTCCCAAGCAGGGAGGCCCCGATACAGGCGGGGGGTGCATGGGGGGAGGGAGGGGAGGTGTAAGAGGAGTGCTCTTAGTTATGTGCGACGGCGCGCGATGCAAACCGAGCTTGTGGTCTGATTTGTGGGCTGTGAGACACACAAAAAAGAAAACCCATCTATTTCAATGGGTTATCTCATTAATTGGCGGAGAGAGCGGGATTCGAACCCGCGATACGGTTTGACCCGTATACACGCTTTCCAGGCGTGCTCCTTCAACCACTCGGACACCTCTCCGGATTGTTACGGCACCCAATATAGCGGCCATGCCGCCCCTTTGGGGGCGCGCATTATAGCCGCGGTCACTCCGCTTTGGGGGCGGCTTCGGCGGCAGGTGTCGGCGCGGCTGGCGAGCCGATCACGGCTTCCGGCGGTTCTTCGGTCGCGCGCATGCGTGGCGGCATGTCCAGGCATTCGGTACGCAGATTGCCGCCTTCGTCTTGAACCTGATTGGCGAAACCGACCGGGGCTTTCGGCGCCGGCGGAATCTGCAATGCGGATGGGGACTGCGGCACGCTCAAGCCATCGACTGCTCCCGGTGGCGGCAGGGTCTGGGCCTTCTGGTACTCGAACTCGCCGGTACAGTGGCGGGCACCACCACCGCAGGCGCTGAGCACGGCAACGGCAGCCAGCGCGGCAACACGCAGCGCGATCAAGCGAGCGCTCCGGCGGCGCGCAGGGCGGCACGGACAAGGGCGTAGTTGGACGCATCGAGTGCGACCAGCGGCAGGCGGAGTCCGTCCTGAATCATTTTCATCTCTGTGAGTGCCCACTTGACCGGGATAGGGTTGGGTTCTACGAACAAATCCTTGTGCAGCAAACGCAGCTCGGCGTCGATGCGCTCGGCCTTGGCACGATCGCCTGCCAGTGCAGCCGCGCACATCTGATGCATCTTGCGCGGCGTGACGTTGGCGGTGACCGAAATGTCGCCATGGCCGCCGATGAGAATCGACTCGCAGGCCGTGGCGTCATCACCGGAGTAGATCGCGAAACCGCTGCCGAGTTCCAGCGCCAGCAGTTCCTTGATCCGCGAGATCTCGCCCTTGGCTTCCTTGAGACCGACGATGTTGGGAATCTTCGCGAGACGCGCGACCGTTGCCGGTTGCATGTCACAGCCGGTGCGACCCGGCACGTTGTACAGGATCTGCGGAATGTTGACCGCTTCGGCAATCGCCTTGTAATGGCGATACAGACCTTCCTGCGGCGGCTTGTTGTAGTACGGCGTGACCAGCAGCGCGGCGTCCGCACCGACGGCCTGCGCAGCGCGGGTCTGGTCGATGGCTTCGGTCGTCGCATTGGAACCGGTGCCGGCGATGATCGGGATCCGGCCCTTGGCGATCTGGACGACGCGGCGGATAACCTCGATATGCTCTTCGATGTCCAGGGTCGCCGACTCGCCGGTGGTGCCGACGGCCACGATGCCGTCGGTGCCTTCGGCGATATGCCATTCGACCAGGGTCTCGAGGCTTTTCCAGTCGACCTTTCCGTCCGCGAGCATGGGCGTGACGATGGCGACGATACTGCCCTTGATCATGACGGGTATCCGGCTCTGAGTGGCTGCGGGAAAAGGGGCGAAAGTATAGCGGCTGCGCGCGGGCGATCGCGACCTGCCGCGCCACGATTACAGCATCCGGCCGGCCACGATGGCCTCGAATGCTCTAAAATTACGTGTGTTTCCCACGACTGGCACCATGTCTCAGACTGATTCACTGTTGACCGTATCCGCCATCGGCAAGCCCAAGGGCAATGTGCCGCTTGAGCTGTTCAAGGCGATTCGCGAGCGCGGCGGCGAGGTCGAGGACTGCCGGATTGCGCAGATCGGCGACCGTCTGACCGCGAATCTGCTGGTCTCCGGCAACTGGAGCACGCTCGGCCGGCTCGAAACCGCCCTGCCCGGCATTGCCGAGAAGCTTGAACTGCAGGTGCGTTTCGAGCGCTGCGAGGCGCGGCCGGTGTTCCCCGATTTCCGCCCCTACGCCGCCGAAGTCGTCGCGCCGCAGGACTCCAACCTGCTGGTCAACATCCTCGAGTTCTTCCAGCACCAGGATGTGGTCGTCGTCGAGATCTCGACGCAGAAGTACCAGTCGACCCACACCGGCGCCGAGATGGCCAGTGTGCAGATGGTGCTGCACGTGCCGGTCAGCCAGCATCCGCAGGCGCTGCGCGAATCCTTCATGGATCTGTGCGACGACCTCAATGCCGACGGCATGATGGACCCGATCAAAACCTGAACCCCAGACCTGAGGCGATCTCGATGGCCGTGAGCATTGGCGACAAGATTCCGGACCTCAGCGTCGCCGCCAGCGGTGGCCAGACCATCAAGCTGCGCGCACTCAAGGGCGAGGCGCTGGTGCTGTACTTCTATCCGAAGGACAACACGCCGGGCTGCACCCAGGAAGGCCAGGACTTCCGCGACCTTTACAAGGATTTCCGCAAGGCGGGCGCGCAGATCCTCGGCGCCTCACGCGACAGCGTGCGCACCCATGACAACTTCATCGCCAAGCAGGGCTTTCCGTTTGCACTGCTGTCCGACAGCGATGAGGTGCTGTGCAACGCATTCGACCTGATCAAGGAAAAGAGCCTGTACGGTCGCAAGTACATGGGCGTCGACCGCTGCACGTTCGTGTTCGACAGCAAGGGTGTGTTGCGGCACGAATGGCGTGGCGTGAAGGTCAAGGGTCACGCGGCGGAAGTGCTCGCTGCGGTCAAAGCGCTTAAATAATCGCCAGTTCTGGCGCGCTTGCCCGAGTTGTTCACCATAGCGCGAAATACGACGTTGCGGCAGTCCCTTTTCGCGGCTGCGATCTTGGGCTAGATTCAGGGCGAACCTGCTCATGCAGGCAGCTTCATCAGCCTTTCATCGAAAGCGATTACTAATCCAACCTACAGCGCACGCCGAGTCACTATCCGAATCCCCGGGTACGGCCGCTGTCCCCTGCTCGCCAACCGAAACAATGCTACGGCTCCAGACCGTGGCACAGGACTCCGCTCGCACTCATGAAAAAGCGAAAGATCTTCGTCCTCGATACCAACGTCCTGCTACACGATCCCACCAGCCTGTACCGCTTCGAAGAACACGACCTGTTCATTCCGATGGTCGTGCTTGAGGAACTCGACAACTCCAAGAAGGGCACCAGCGAAGTCGCACGCAATGCGCGTCAGGTCAGCCGCTTTCTCGATGAGCTGATGTCGGGCATGGATCACGCGCAGATCGAGAAAGGTCTGCCGTTGCCTGGCACCCGCAGCGGGCCCAACAGCGGCAACGGCCGCGGCCGCAGCGACAAGCCGTCGAGCGGCAGTCTGTTCTTCCAGACCAGGCTGACCGACACCCAGTTGCCCGGACTGATCCCCGGCAACAAGCCGGACAACAGCATTCTGGTCTGCGCCCTGGAACTGCAGACCCAGCATCCGACGCGCAAGGTCGCGCTGGTCAGCAAGGACATCAATCTGCGGATCAAGGCGTCGATCGTCGGCGTCCACACCGAGGACTATCACAACGATCAGGTCCTCGACGATCTCGATCTGCTCTACACCGGTTACCGCGAACTGCCTGCCGATTTCTGGGCGACGCATGGCGATCGCATGGAAAGCTGGCAGGACGAGCGCGGCCGTGCGGCGTACCGCATCAAGGGTCCGCTGGTGAAGGAATGGCATGCCAACCAGTTTCTCTATCTGCCGGACGATGGCGACGGGGATGGCGGTCTGGAATTGGTCGTCAGCCAGCTCAAGGGCAACACCGCAGAGCTGCGCATCATCCGCGACTACCGTCACGGCAAGAGCAGCGTGTGGGGCATCCACGCGAAGAACCGCGAACAGAACTTCGCCCTGAACCTGCTGCTCGATCCGGACATCGATTTCGTCACCCTGCTCGGCACTGCCGGCACCGGCAAGACCTTGCTCACCCTCGCCGCCGGCCTCGCGCAGACGATGGATGAACAGCGCTACCGTGAAATCATCATGACGCGCGTGACGGTGCCGGTCGGCGAAGACATCGGCTTCCTGCCCGGCACCGAAGAGGAAAAGATGACGCCTTGGATGGGCGCGCTGATGGACAACCTCGAGGTGCTGACGCAGAACAGCCAGGCCGGCGACTGGGAACGCGCTGCAACCAATGACCTGCTCGCCAAGCGCATCAAGATCCGCTCGCTGAACTTCATGCGCGGCCGCACCTTCCTCAACCGCCTGATCATCATCGACGAGGCGCAGAACCTCACCGCCAAGCAGATGAAGACGCTGATCACGCGCGTGGGCCCCGGCTCGAAGATGATCTGTCTCGGCAACCTCGGCCAGATCGATACGCCGTACCTGTCGGAAACCAGCTCGGGTCTGACCTATGTCGTCGACCGCTTCCAGGGCTGGCCGCATGGTGGGCACGTGACACTGGCGCGCGGCGAGCGTTCGCGGCTCGCTGCGTACGCTTCCGAAATTCTGTAAGGTCACCGCTCCTTGAGGTGAACGTATGGTCTTCGGCAAACTCGGTTCGGCAATGAAGGATGGCGCGCTCGGCGTGGGCCTGCGCGCGTTCTTCAACGACAAGTTCGGCGAGTATGGCGACGTCCGCGAATGCGTCGTCGACACCAAGGCCGGGTGCATCACTGCACAGGTCATCATGCGTGGTGAGCGCGATCCGATCACGGTGACGATCAATCGCTACGAGATGATCAACGAGGGCGGCAAGGCCTACTTCACCGTGCGTCAGCTGACGACCTCACGCGCCTGGATCACGCTGCTGCTGAACAAGGTGCTCGACGGTCGCCGCTTCGAAGTGCCGGCCAGCGTCGGGATGATTCTCTAGGGAGGTTCTGCACAGGCGCCACTTCACCCGTTCGCCTCGAGTGCCTTGCGCGGAGCGCAAGGTGTATCGAGAGGCCCCACCCGTTGCCCGAATGTCTCGATACACCGGCTTCGCCGGCACTCGACACGAACGGGAACCTATGCAGAGCTTCCCTAGGGCCAAGGCGCATTTGGAATTAACTCTCGAACTCGCCGCGCTGTGCGGCTTTGCGCTGCTGGCCGGCTTCATTGATGCGGTGGTCGGCGGCGGCGGACTGATCCAGATTCCCGCGCTGTTCGTGCTGATGCCGGAAGTCGCGCCGGTAACGCTGCTCGGCACCAACAAGTTCGCCAGCATCTGGGGCACCGCGAGTGCTGCGATCCAGTATCTGCGCCGCGTGCCGGTGGAATGGCGCGCCACGCTGCCGACCACGATCACCGCGCTGATCTTCGGGTTCCTGGG
>JALYJV010000414.1 GCA_030775105.1 Pseudomonadota bacterium
GTTCAGGCCGTAGCCCTGGAACGGGATCGACAGCGGGTAGTACGCATCGAGCTTGAAGCCGCGGAAGTACAGCGCCTGCTTGGGACCCGGCACGTTCGAGATCACGACGTTGAATGCCGGGCGCACGCGACCGGCCGCGCCGGGAATCTGCGAGAGCATCAGCGGTGCCATCAGCAGTGCGCTGTACTGCATGATGCCGGCCTTGGTCATGCCGGAGAGCTGCGCCTTGGCGAGCTGGGTCGACGCGATGATCGCGCGGATGCGCTCGGCGGGATCTTCGACGTCGGTCGCCAGCGTTGCAAGGATCGCACCGACCGCGTTGCCGCCGCCCGGATCGTCCTTCGGCCGGATGTTGACCGGCAGCATCGTCGTCAGCGGCTTGTCCGGCAGCTCGCCGAGTTCCGACAGCAGGCGCCGCAGCGCGCCTGCGCACAGCGCGAGGACGACATCATTGAGCGTGCCGCCATGTGCCTTCGCCGCTTTCTTCAGGCGCTCGACCGAAAACTGCTGCGTCGCGAAGCGGCGGTTGCGGCTGATCTTCTGGTTGAGGATGGACCGCGGCGCCTGCATCGGCGCGATCAGCGAGCTGTCCTTGCGCCGCAGCGTCGTCGTCAGCGCCCTGGTGATGTTGCGCGTCGTGCCGATCTGCGCGCGCGCCATGCCGAGCAGCGCTTCCATGGTCGGTGCCGGACTCGCAGCCACCTTCTCGCGCGTTGGTGGTTTGCGCGTGAAGAACATCGGCGTATCGCGCTCGTCGGCAGTCTGAGAAAGGCTGCGCGACAGCAGGGCGATGCCGGTGTAGCCATCGACCAGCGCGTGATGCACCTTGAGGTACATCGCGAAGCAGCCGCCTTCGAGGCCTTCGATGATGTGCACTTCCCACGGCGGCCGATGGAAGTCGATGCTGTGGCTGTGCAGGCGCGACACCAGGATGCCGAGTTCGCGCTCGTCGCCCGGCGCCGGCAGCGCCGAGCGCCGGACGTGGTACTCGACATCGAATGCGGAATCCTCGACCCAGGCCTGCAGCGGACTGGCGACGAAGTTCGGATGCTTGAGCTTGAGATTCCACGGCGCGTAGGCCACGGCTTCGCTGCGTACTTCGTCCATCAGCTCGCGCAGCAGATCGGCATCGGCATGTGGCGGCGGCTCAAACCGCATCAGCGCGCCGACATGCATCATCGATTCGCGCGTCTCTGCCGCAAGGAAGGTCCAGTCGAGTGGATTGAGTCGCTTCGCTGTGGCCATGGTTCTCCCCCGGCACGCGTTGATCTATTGGGACGACATCTGGAAAGCTTATTGTGCGGCCATCATAGGCCGAGCCGCATGCCCATTGCCAAGCGCAGCTCAGGCCGCGTCCGGTGCGGGTGAGCGCTGGAAGCCGAGGCGCGTCGGGGCATCCGCCAAGTCCAGCCGCGTCACTGCCAGCGTGTGCTCGGCGAGCGTCAGATTCAGTGCCGTGGGAGTACCGGATGGCAGGGCAAGGGCATCAAAGATCTCGTCTTCGCTGACGGCGCGACTGTCCACGGAAAGGCGCTGCAGCAGCCATTCGAGATCCTGATCATCGAGCGCAGCAGGGCCATGTGCAGTGTGCAGCAGCAGGCCACCGTTCTCGTCGAGCCAGGCGGTGCTTGCTGCGGTTACCGGAAGATTCGTGTGCGTGAACAGCGCGCCATCGGCATCCGCGCGCAGCACCAGCGGTGCGCTTGCCAGGCTGACATAGCCACGCTGCGGACCGTTCTGGAAATACCAGCGGCCGGCATCGTCGGCGGCGTAGTTGCGGTTGATCGTGTCGATGATCTGCGGCCGCGTGATCAACTCACCCTTGATCGTCCAGCGCCCGCGCCGGTCCAGGCCCAGCCAGCCATACAGCGCCGGGACATTCGGCCAGCGTTCCAGTGCGCGGTGGACCCAGTCTTCCATGGTCGTGATTTGTGATCGGTGCAGGATGCGGCTGCATCTCGATACACCACGCTGATGCGCGGCACTCGATGCGAACGGGACAAATGATGCCTGCAAAACCCCGTTCGCCTCGAGTGCCTGCGAAGCAGGCGTATCGAGAGGCTTGCGCGCACTGAGAATCAACAGCCAGGCCAGATTGTGACGCTACATCGGCCAAGACGCATTGATTATCCTGTGCAGATCCCGATATCCGGTTCCAACATGACCATCTTCGATCACCTTATTGCCGGTCGCCTGCCGGCCAGCTTTGTCCACGAGGACGAACTGTGCGTCGCCTTCATGGACATCAATCCGATCCGGCGCGGGCATGTCCTGGTCGTGCCGCGGGTGTCGAAACCGACGCTGGCCGAACTCGACCCTGCGCTCAGCGATCACCTGTGGCGCGTCGCCCAGCGTATCGCGCTCGCGCAGCAGCGCGGACTCGGCAGCAAGGCGCAGCATTTCCTCGTCAACGACGGCAAAGCGGCGAGCCAGACCGTGCCGCATGTGCACCTGCACGTGATTCCGCGCTATGCCGGCGATACCCTGCGCACCCTCGGTCGCATGCTGTGGCACGTGACGACACTGACCGTGCGCCGGCGCGAGACCGTGGCACGGCGGCATCGGTTTGATCAGGTCGCGAAACTGATCCGCGATCAGCTCGGTTGAATCCGCGAAAGGCTCAGGTTTTGAGCCAGTGCCCCGGCAGACTGATCCCGTGAGTCCGAAGCTCA
>JALYJV010000415.1 GCA_030775105.1 Pseudomonadota bacterium
CATGTTGACTGGAAGCAGGTCGTGCTGACCGGCATGGCCCCGGTGTTCCTGATGGCCTTTGCGGTCGAGTACAAGCTGATGAAGACGCGCGGCTGGCGCACGGCCTTCCACTGGAAGGACGTCGGAACCAACATCGGCCTCGGCGCGAGCTACCAGGTGGCCGAGTTCATTGTTCACGCCCTCGTCAGCGGCGCGATCATCATCTGGATCTACGAACACCGGTTGTTCGACATGCCGATCAACGGCTGGACGATCGTACCGATCTTCATTGCGGTCGAGTTCCTGTACTACTGGTTCCACCGCGCCAGCCATCGCATCCGCTGGTTCTGGAGCGCGCACGTCGTGCATCACTCCGGCGAGCACATGAACTTCACGACCGCGCTGCGCCAGAGTGCGCTGTATTCGATCACCGGCTGGTGGCTGTTCTTCATGCCGCTGGTGTGGCTGGGTGTGCCGCCGGGTGTCGTGTTCTTCCTCTACGCCTGCGATCTGGCCTACCAGTACTTCGTGCATACCGAGGTCGTCACGAAGATGCCGCGCTGGTACGAGTACATCTTCGATACGCCGAGCAACCATCGCGCGCATCACGGCCGCAATCCGCAGTACATCGACAAGAACTATGGCGGCGTGCTGATCATCTTCGACCGCTGGTTCGGCACCTATGTCGACGAGGTCGAGCCGGTCGACTACGGCATCCCGCGCCAGGTGAAGTCGAACAACCTGTGGACGCTGAACGTCCACGAGTTCGTCGACATGTGGCGCGATGTCGCGAAGCCGGGGCCGCTGTGGCAGCGCCTCAAGCACCTGTGGGCGCCGCCGGACTGGCAGCGGCCGGCGCCGGTGGTCAGTGCAACGGTCGTGGAAGCGCGCTGATCAGTTGCCGCCGGCGAGTCTTGCGCGGAAGCGCAGGTAGTCCGCGGCTGACTGCTGGGGCGCCTCGAGCATCGGCAGGTGGCCGATGTCCGGCATGATGATTAGTTCCGTGCCCGGAATCAGCTGCTGGAGGACGCTCGCGCCGCTGACATCGAGCGCGCGGTCATGATCACCCCAGACGATCAGCGTCGGCGCCTTGACCTGCGCCGCCAGCTGCTCGCTCGGCGTCGACACGCCGTGCAGACCGGCCATGATCTTCTTCAGGAGTTCGCGATTGCCATAGGCGCGCTCGGCGAGCACGGTCTTGATGCCGTTCGGCAGGAATGGCGGATGGTTCATCACCATCGCCATCAGCGCCGGGTAATCCTCCGGCCGCTCGACGATCAGCGGCATCTTGCCGGTCTTCGCGTAGATCTCGCGCACTTCGCTGAGCTTCGCGGTTTCGACACCGGCCGGCGCGAGCAGCCATAGGCTGCGAGTCTTCTGCGGGAACAGCGCCGCGTACTGCAGCACGGTCCAGCCACCCATCGAGCTACCGCCGAGATGCGCACCCTCGACGCCGAGGGCAGTCAGGAACTGATCCAGACGCAATGCCTGCTCGTCGATGGTGTAGGTGACATCCGCAGGCTTGCTGCTCTCACCGAAGCCCGGCATGTCCGGAATGATGACGCGATAGTGCGGCGTCAGCGCACGTGATACCTGCGTGAAGTTGTCCTTGTCGGCACCGAAGCCGTGCACCAGCACCAGCGGCTCGCCGCTGCCACCTTCGAGATAGGCGATGTCAAAACCGTCGATCGTCGCGGTCTTGTGCACCAGATGTGAACGCTGGCGCTCTATCTTCACGGCCAGGGCGGCACTCTCCGTCGGCGCGAAATAGTCGAGCGCCACGAGGCCGCCGATCAGCAAGGCGACGAGGGCCAGCAGGGAAACCACGATACGGCGGATCATGCGCTTTCTCTACGACTGTTGGGTGCGCGTGTCGCGCATCAGGTTCTCCTGCGCAATGCTGGCGACGAGGCGACCACTGCGATCAAAGATCAGGCCGCGCGACATGCCGCGCGCGCCCTGCGAGGTTGGCGAATCCATGCTGTAGAGCAGCCAGTCGTCGACCCGCACCTGGCGGTGGAACCAGATCGCGTGGTCGATGCTGGCGACGACCATGTAGTCGGCAAACCAGCTTTGCCCGTGTGGGCGCAGCGCGGTCGACAGGAGGTTGAAATCCGAGGCATAGGCCAATACGCAGCGGTGCAGCATCGGGTCGTCCGGCAACTTGCCAGCCGCGCGAAACCAGATGTGCTGCGCCGGCGGCTGAACCTCAGGCGCCAGCGGATTCCACGGCGAGACGGGTTTGAAGTCGATTGCGAGTTCGCGTGTCAGCGTATGAAACACGCGGTCCGAGACATCGCCAGCCTGCTGGATCCAGAGATCATTCAGCTCGCGCGAACTGACGAGTTTTTCCGGCGGTGGTACGTCAGGCATCTTGACCTGATGTTCCAGGCCCGACTCGGGGTTCTGGAACGAGGCGATCATCGACAGGATCGGCTGGCCATTCTGGATCGCCTGAACAAGTCGCGTCGTGAAGGTGCGACCATCGCGGACACGCTCAACTTCGTAGACGATCGGCAGCGTCATGTCGCCCGGGCGCAGGAAGTAGGCATGCAGGG
>JALYJV010000416.1 GCA_030775105.1 Pseudomonadota bacterium
ATCAACTCAGTCGAGGTAGCGATAACCCGGCAGCGTCAGGAAGGCTTCGCACTTCGGCGCCGTCGACATGCGCGCAACGATACCTGCGGCTTCGACGAAACGACCGGCATAGAACTTCTCGGTGCCGAGCTGCTTCTTGTAGGCGTCGAGCTCTTCATCGACGATCTTCAGTGTCAGCTCGCGGGTGACCTTGCGGCCGTCGGCCAGCGTCACGCCGTACTTCAGCCACTGCCAGACCTGGGTGCGGCTGATTTCCGCGGTCGCAGCGTCTTCCATCAGGTTGTGCAGCGGTACGCAGCCGATGCCGCGGATCCAGGCTTCCATGTAGCCGATGCCGACGTTGATGTTGTTGCGCAGGCCACCTTCGGTGATTTGGCCTTCCGGCCTGGTCAGCAGATCAGCAGCCTTGACCTTGTAGTTGAACTTCTTGTCGACCTGATTCGGCGTCGGCATGTGTTCGTTGAACACTTCCATCGCGATCGGCACCAGGCCCGGATGTGCGACCCAGGTGCCGTCGTGGCCGTTGCGCACTTCGCGCAGCTTGTCGGCGCGTACCTTGGCAAAGACCTCTTCGTTCTTCGCTGCATCCTTGGTCGGGATGAAGGCGGCCATGCCACCCATCGCGAAGGCGCCGCGCTTGTGCGTGGTCTCGCACAGCAGCTTGGAGTAGCTGTCGAGGAAGTGCTTGTCCATGCCGACCTGCATGCGGTCCGGCACCACCCAGTCGCCGTGCGCGTTGAGCGTCTTGATACAGCTGAAGATGTAGTCCCAGCGGCCGCAGTTCAGCGCGACGATGTGGTTGCGCAGTTCATAGAGGATTTCGTCCATCTCGAACGCAGCCCACAGGGTTTCGATCAGCACGGTGGCCTTGATCGTCTTCTGCGGGATCTTCAGTTCTTTCTGCGCGTCGACGAAGACGGCGTTCCACAGACGCGCTTCAAGATGCGACTGCATCTTCGGCAGATAGAAGTAAGGACCGGTGCCGCGCTTCAGCAATTCCTTGGCATTGTGGAAGAAGTACAGCGCGAAATCGACGATGCCCCCCGGAGCCGGCTTGCCGTCAATGAGGATGTGCTTCTCTTCGAGGTGCCAGCCGCGCGGACGCACGATCAGGGTCGCGATATCCTTGTTGAGCGTGTATTCCTTGCCTTCTGGTGACTTGAAGCTGATCTTGCGACGCACGGCGTCAGCAAGGTTGATCTGGCCCGTCATCATCAGATCCCAGGTCGGGCTCGCGGAATCTTCGAAGTCCGCCATGAAGCACTTGGCGCCGGAGTTCAGCGCGTTGATCACCATCTTGCGATCAACCGGCCCAGTGATTTCAACGCGACGATCCTGCAGATCCGCAGGCACGCCAGCTATCTTCCACTTGCCGTCGCGAATCTTCTTGGTTTCCTTGAGAAAGCCCGGCTTCTTGCCGGCGTCAATCAGGGCCTGGCGCGTTTCGCGCAGGGCCAGCAGCTTCTCGCGCGTCGGCGCGTGCTTGCGGACCAGCTTGGCGACGAACTTGAGCGCCTCCGGAGTCAGAATCTTCTTGATGGCCGGCGTCATTTCGCCGGTGATTTCGACACCCTTTACTGCGCTCATCATCTAACCCTCTGTGAAAACCAACGGAAACGACATATACCGCCCAAAAAACAGGCGCGGACTATAGCCAAGCGTGCCCTCTGCCGCAATGAAACAGCTACGGGTGCCACGCGTCCGATCAACCGTGAATCGGCTTCTCGGAAACGACGATTCCGTCGGCGTCGGCGTAGAGCCAGCTACCCGGCTTGATCGTCAAGCCCGCGAAGCTGACCGTGCGATCCGCGTGACCGGAGTGCAGACCTTTTTCCGACTTGCGCGGATGCGTACCGAGCGCCTTGACGCCGATGTCCTGTTCGGAGATTTCTTCGCAATCGCGGATGTAGCCGAACACGACAATGCCGGCCCAGCCGTTGTCGACACCGAGCTGGCCCAGATTGCCGCCGACCAGCGCGCAGCGTGTCGAGCCACCGCCATCGACGACGAGGACATTGCCGTCACCCGGAGTCTCCAGCGCGGCACGCACCATCGCGTTGTCCTCGAACACCTTGAGCGTACGCACCTGACCGTGGAAGGCGATGTAGCCGCCGAAGTCGGCAAAGATCGGCTCGGCCACCTGGGCTTCAGGATGGGCGTCGGAGAGGTCGGTCGTTGCGTAGTTCATTGTCTTCACCCATGAGTGCAGCAGGAAGTCAGAAAATCAGAACGTCGCCTTGCGCTTGGCGACGATCGGCGTCAGCAATGCGTAGATACCGAGACCGACGAAGGCGATGAAGGTCCAGCCGGGTAGCGAGATGCCGAGCCAGGCAGCGTCGATCTTCGCGCAGTTGCCATCGCCGTAGAGGACCATCGACACGACTTCAGACACGGGCAGAAATTCGAGCAGGTAGTCGAGTGTCGGGCCGCAGGCCGGCACCTGATCCGCCGGCAGCGACTGCAGCCAGACGTGACGTCCGGCGATACCGGCACCGGCGGCGGATGTCAGCACCGCCAGCAGTGCGTAAACCC
>JALYJV010000417.1 GCA_030775105.1 Pseudomonadota bacterium
CTCGGTTTCGCGTTCGTGCTGTATGCCTGGCGTGCGCCGAAGTTTGTCGCCGATGGCGACCTGCAACTGTTTTCGCGTGAAGGCCTGCTGCTGCTCAACAACGTGTTCCTGGTGATCGCGGCGGCGGCAGTGATGATCGGTACCCTTTATCCGCTTGTGATCGATGCCTTCGGCGGCGGCAAGATTTCGGTCGGCCCGCCGTACTTCAACGCGGTTTTCCTGCCACTGGCGGCACCGCTCGCGTTCATTGTTGGCCTCGCCGCACTGGTCGGCTGGAAGCAGGCGAATTTTTCGCAGGTCGTGCAGCGCGCGCGCTGGCCCTTGCTGATCGCCTTGGCCGCCGGCCTGGCGATGCCCTGGCTGCTGCATCAGCGTACGCAGCTCGCTGCGGTGGCGGGTGCTTTCCTCGGCGTGTGGACGATCATCATGGCGTTCGAGGAAGTCTGGCGGCGCTGGCGCGCACGCCGCGCTGCGGGCATTGCGCAGATTCCGCGCGGCGTCTGGGGTATGACGCTCGCGCACTGCGGCCTCGGCATCTGGGTGCTCGGCGTGACCTTTGTCAGCCTCTACAGCATCGAGCGCGATGTGCGCCTTGGACCTGGCCAGAGCACGGATCTGTTCGAGTACCGCTTCGAGCTGCATAACGTCACCAGTGTTTCCGGCCCGAACTACGACGCAGACCGCGCCTTCGTCGGCATCACGCGCAACGGCAAGACCGTTGCGGAACTTGAACCGGAGAAGCGTCTGTATCGCGCGCAGGGCAGCGTGATGACTGAATCCGCGGTGGATCACAATCCTTTGCGCGACCTCTACGTTGCGCTGGCCGAGCCGCTCGACAATGGCGAATGGTCGATGCGCCTCTACGTCAAGCCGATGATGCGGCTGGTGTGGTTTGGCGGCGTACTGATGACGCTGGGCGGAATCCTCGCCGCGAGCGATCGTCGCTACCGCCTGGCGCGCGTGGTTGAACAGCGTGCGGCCGTGGCTGAAGGAGCCGTCGCCTGATGCGCATGCGCTTCCTGTTGCCGGTCGTCGTGCTCGGCGCACTGGTCGTGCTGTTCCTGTTCGGCCTGCAGCACGATCCGCGGGCGATTCCCTCCCCGCTGATCGGCAAGCCCTCGCCGGACTTCGAGTTGCGCGCCGTCGGCAGCGAAGCGCCATATCGCCGTGCCGATCTGCTCGGCCGGCCGTTGCTGGTGAATTTCTGGGCAAGCTGGTGCGCCGGCTGCCGCATCGAGCACCCGTTCCTGATGGAGTTGTCGCGTCGCGGTGTCGAGATTGTCGGCATCGACTACAAGGACACGGACGCCGACGGTATGGCCTGGCTGCAGCAGCACGGCAATCCGTATCGCAGTCTCGTTGCGGATACGCAGGGCGAGGCGGGCCTCGATTGGGGGGTTTACGGAGTGCCTGAAACCTATGTGCTCGATGCTGCGGGCAACATCATCTACAAGCACATCGGCCCGCTCGATCCCAAGACCTGGGAGACGACCATTGCGCCGATGATGCAGGCCGGGATCGCACCATGAAGATGACGAAAGTTCTGGTGCTTGGTCTGTTGCTGTGCCTGCCGCTGCAGGCGCAACAGCCGTCAACGGCGCCCGAGTTGCCGCTGACGTTTGAGCAGAACGAGCGCTATCAGGTTCTGGTCACCGAACTGCGCTGCCTGGTCTGCCAGAACCAGACGATTGCCGATTCCAATGCACCGCTGGCCTCGGACCTGCGCAACAAGGTGCGCGAGCAGCTGATCGCCGGTCGCAGCAATGCTGAAATCTACGACTACGTGACCGAGCGCTACGGCGATTTCGTGCTCTACCGTCCGCCGGTGCGTGCATCGACCTGGCTGCTGTGGTTCGGGCCGTTTGTGCTGCTGGCCTTTGGTCTGCTGCTCGCCGTGCTGGTGGCGCGTCGCCGAGCAGCATTTGTCCCGCGCAGCGCCGTTGCCGACGGCCAGCGCCTGAAAAAATTGCTGGACGAGGAATCCTGATGACTGTGTTGTTGATGGCCGGCATTGCCGTGCTGGCGATTGGGCTTGCGTTGTGGCCGCTGTGGGGGGGCGCGCCGAAGCAGGGCCTGCAGCGCCGCACGCTCAACGTCGCCGGCTACCGCACGCGGCTGCAGGAACTGGAGATCGAACAGCAGGTCGGCACGATCACTGAAGAAGCCGCGCAGCCGCTGCGCGATGAGGCAGCGGCGCGTTTGCTCGTCGATGCGGGGTCCGCTGACGAACGCCAGCCTGACACTGCGCAAACACCGCGTTCCTGGGTCGTTTTCGCGATCGGCGCCTGCCTGATTGTTGCGGTCAGCGTCAGCGGTTATCTGCTCAGCGGCAGCCGTCAGCAAGCCGACTGGATCGCCCAGGCCGCAAAGGATCCCGCTGCGGCGCAGAAGCTCGCGGTCGAAAGCATGGTGCAGCGGCTGGAAACGCGACTCGCAACCGAACCCAACGACGGCGAAGGCTGGGCGATGCTCGGTCGCTCGTACTACGTCACGGGTCGCTTTGCCGACTCCGCCGGTGCCTATGAGCGCGCCAATCGTCTGCGCAGTGCCTCACCCGATCCAGACCTGCTCGCCGACGAAGGCGAGGTCCGCGTACTGTTGCAGGATCACGATCTGCGCGGTCTTCCGCGTGAACTGTTCGAGCGCGCGCTGGCGATTGATCCGGGTCAGCCCAAGGCGCTGTGGTATGGCGGTCTCGCGGCAGCGCAGGCCGGCGAGTACAGCCTCGCCGTTGACCGCTGGTTGATCCTGCGCAAGGGCGATCTGCCGGAAAACTTCCGTGCCTCGCTCGATGAGCGCCTCAAGGAGCTCGCCCAGCTTGCCGGGCGCGAAATCAAGCTTGATGCGATTGCTGCCGCACCCGATTCCGAGGCGCATGGCACCGACGAAACAGTGGTCGCAGCCGCGGGTGAGGGCCTCGTGCTCGACGTCAGCATCGCGCCCGAGCTGGCCAGTTCGGTCGGTGCCAGCGATACGCTGTTTGTGGTTGCGCGTCGCCCGGATGCACCGGGGCCGCCGCTGGCCGTGCGGCGCCTCAGTGCAAGCAGCCTGCCGGCGCAGATCACGCTCGACGACAGCAACGCGATGGCGCCGAACATCAAGCTGTCGTCGTCGGATCGCTGGGACATCATTGCGCGCGTCAGCCGCTCCGGTACCGCGCAGGCGCAGTCCGGCGATCTCGAAGGTCGCCTGACGGTAAGCCGCGATCAGGCGCAATCGCCGATCAAGCTCGTCATCGCCAAGCGCGTGCCGTGATCGAATTTTTCCAACATTGAGAGTTTCGCCATGACCCAGGTCCTGAACCAGATTCCCGATGCGCAGAAGCTGATGCTGAAAGCGGCTGGAACGTTGATGCGCCGTCCCAAGGGCCGGCCCGCGCTGCCGGAGCTGGCGGTGCAGGTGAGCGACGTCGGCGCCGATGCCAAGCACCTCGCGGCCTATGCCGAAGTCTGCGGGTTCCGGAACATCGAGCAACTGCCGATCACATTCCCGCACGTGATGGCCGGTGCTCTGCATCTGCACCTGATGACGCAGAAGTCCTTCCCGTTCCCGATGCTCGGTCTCGTGCATATCCGCAACGACATCCGTCAGGTACGTCCATTGGGCGCGAATGAGCGTTTCGATCTGCACGTGCGCATCGGTGAGTCGCGCGATGTGCGGCAAGGCATCGAGTTCGACCTGCAGACCGAGGCGCGCATCGGCGACGCCGCGATCTGGAGCGAAACCAGTACGATCCTGCACCGCATGCCAGGCCCCAAGGGTGGTGCGACACAGCGTCCCATATCGGAGCCGGCAACCCTGGCCGACTACCGCCAGTTCAACGCGCCGACCGACATCGGTCGTCGCTACGCCAGCGTCGGCCTCGATTACAACCCGATCCACCTGTCGCCGATCCCGGCCAAGCTGTTCGGCTTCAAGCGTCATATCGCGCACGGCATGTGGTCGATGGCGCGCTGCGCCGCCCTGCTGGAACAGGAGCTGAACGCGCCGCCGACGGCGCTCAAGGTGCAGTTCAAGCAGCCGCTGTTCCTGCCCGGACGGGTAGCGCTGAAGTTCGAGCAGGCCGGCAACATCTTGCGCTTCGCACTGCTGTCGACCAGTTCGAGCAAGACCCATCTGGGCGGCGAATTGTCATGAGCCGGGCTTAGCCCATTTGCAGGGCTACACTGCCGCGTTTTGCGGGCACACTGCTAAACTGAACAACCCAGAACATCAGCGAGGAACTATGCGCATCCGCAAAGCAGTTTTCCCGGTCGCGGGATTGGGCACCCGGTTCTTGCCGGCGACCAAGGCCAGCGCCAAGGAAATGCTGCCGATCGTCGACAAGCCGCTGATTCAGTACGCGGTTCAAGAGGCGATCAGTGCGGGTGCTCAGGAGCTGATCTTCATCACCGGCCGCTCGAAGAATTCCATCATGGATCACTTCGACAAGGCCTATGAGCTGGAAGCCGAACTCGCCGCTCGCCAGAAGACCAAGCTGCTCGAACTGGTGCAGGACATTGTTCCGGCAGGCGTGACCTGCATCTTCATCCGCCAGGCCGAAGCCCTGGGGCTGGGCCACGCGGTGCTCTGCGCATGGCCTGCGGTCGGCGACGAAGACTTCTACGTGATCCTCGCCGACGACCTCATCGATGGGCGCCTACAGCCAGCGCTGGCGCAGATGCATCGCGTCTACCAGCAGTACGGCACCAGCGTGCTAGCGGTGCAGCGCGTGCCAAAGTCGGAAACCGGCAGCTACGGCATCGTCGAGACCCAGCCGGTCGGTCCGGGGTTGTCGGAAATCCGCCGCATGGTCGAAAAGCCCAAGCCGGAAGAAGCCGCCAGCGATCTCGCCGTGGTCGGTCGCTACATCCTGACGCCGCGCATCTTCAAGCTGCTGGAGCGTACCCAGCGCGGCGCCGGTGGCGAAATCCAGCTGACCGATGCGATCAGCGCGATGCTGCAGGAGCAGACCGTGTTGGCATACGAATTTGAAGGAACGCGCTACGACTGCGGATCGAAGCTCGGTTATCTGCGCGCGAACGTTGAATATGGGCTCAAGCATCCGGAGCTGGCCGAAGATTTTCGTGCCTATCTGGAGGGCCTGACCAGCGACTGGAAATCAGGCGCGAAGAAGCCAAAGGCGTAATCTTCGACACACAGGCGTACAGAGCAGACAGCGGCAGCGGCGGCAAAGCGGCGGACGGGACGGACATGACGACCAGCAAGTATCAGAGTTTCATTGAGTCTTCTTCGATTCAGGGTGCCAATGCGCCCTACGTTGAAGCGTTCTACGAACAGTTCCTGGAAGACCCGGAATCGGTTGATCCGAGCTGGCGCGCCTACTTCCGCTCGGTACAGGACCAGAATGCGCCGCGCGAGACCGCGCACAGCGACGTCATTGCGCGCTTCGAGCGCCTGGCCCGCGAACCGCGCCGCGTTGTGGCCGCCGAAGCCGGCTTCGATGCCCGTGCTGCAGAAAAGCAGGCCGGCGTACTGCGTCTGGTCAACTATTACCGCGTACGTGGTCATCAGGCGGCGAAGCTCGATCCATTGGGCCTTGCCCCGGTTGCGCAGGTGCCCGATCTCGACCCGGCCTTCCATGGTCTCGGTGCCGAGGACATGGATACGGTGTTCAACGTCGGTTCGCTGGCCTCGGCCGTGGACCGCCTGCCGTTGCGCGAAATCATCCGCATCATGCGCGCGGTGTACACCGACACCATCGGTGTCGAATACATGTACCTGACCGAGACCGCCGAGAAGCGCTGGATCCAGAAGCGCCTGGAACCGATGGCGTTCCAGCCCAAGCTCTCGGTGGAGCGCAAGCTCGAAGTGCTGCGCCAGCTGGTTGCTGCCGAAGGCCTCGAACGCTACCTGCACAAGAAGTACGTCGGCCAGAAGCGCTTCTCGCTGGAAGGTGGCGATGCGCTGATTCCGGCGATGGATGAAGTGCTGCACGCCTGTGCTGCTCGTGGCGTCGATGAAATCGTCATCGGCATGGCCCACCGCGGTCGTCTCAATGTGCTGGTCAACATTCTCGGCAAGTCGCCAAAGGCCTTGTTTGCCGAGTTCGAAGGCAAGTACGCTGAAGACACGCTGAAGAAAGCCGGCGACGTCAAATACCACATGGGTGTGTCGACCGACGTTGAAGTCGCCGGCAAGCGCCTGCATCTGGTGCTGGCCTTCAATCCCTCGCATCTGGAAATCGTCAATCCGGTCGTCGAAGGTTCGGTCAAGGCGCGCCAGGTCATGCGTGACGACGACGTCGGCCAGAAGATCGTGCCGCTGCTGATTCACGGCGACGCCGCGTTCGCCGGACAGGGCGTTGTGATGGAAACCCTGCAGCTGTCCGAGGCCAAGGGCTACAGCACGGGCGGCACGATTCACATCATCGTCAACAACCAGATCGGCTTTACCACGCCCAATCCGATCGAAGCGCAGAGCGGCAAGGAAGTGCGCACGTCGCGCTACTGCACCGACCTCGCGAAGATGCTGGAGTCGCCGGTGTTTCACGTCAACGGCGACGATCCGGAAGCGGTCGCATTCGTGACGCATGTGGCGATGGATTTTCGCAATGAGTTCCACAAGGACGTCATCGTCGATATCTGCTGCTATCGCCGCTGGGGCCACAACGAGGCAGATGAGCCGTCAGTGACCTCGCCGAAGATGTACGAGGCGATCAAGGCGCATCCGACGCCGCTGACCGTCTATGCGCGCAAGCTCGAAGAGGAAGGTGCGCTGGCCAAGGGCGAAGTCGACAATCTGACGCAGCGCTATCGCGATGGCCTTGATCAGGGCGAGAACATCGCGCGCAACACGCTCGGCCTGGTCGGCAACAAGCACACGGTGGACTGGCGCAAGTACAGCTCAGGCACCTGGGATAGCGTCATCGACACGACGGTCAGCCCGGATGCACTGAAGGCACTGGCGGGCAAGGTGCTTGCGTTGCCTGAGGGTTTCACCCTCCATCCGCGCGTGCAGAAAATCTACGACGACCGCACCAAGATGGCGGCCGGTGAGCTGCCGCTGGACTGGGGTTACGCCGAGACCATGGCTTACGGCAGCCTCGTCAACGAAGGTTTCACTGTGCGCCTGTCCGGTCAGGATGCGCGTCGTGGCACCTTCTTCCATCGTCATGCCACTGTGCACGACGTCGAGACCGGCGCGCGGCATACACCGCTGCGCCATTTGGCGGCGGAGCGCTCGCGCTTTGTCGTCAATGACACACTGCTGTCGGAAGTCGGCGTGCTCGGCTTCGAGTACGGCTATTCGACGACCGATCCGGAAACGCTGGTAATCTGGGAAGCGCAGTTCGGCGACTTCGCCAACGGCGCGCAGGTGCTGTTTGACCAGTTCATCGCCAGTGGCTTTGCCAAGTGGGGCCGTCTCTGTGGCCTCGTGACCTTCCTGCCGCACGGTTACGAAGGCCAGGGCCCTGAGCATTCGTCCGCACGTCCCGAGCGCTATCTGCAGCTCTGCGCGGAGAACAACCAGCAGGTCTGTATTCCTTCGACGCCGGCTCAGATGTTCCACATGCTGCGTCGTCAGATGAAGCGCGCGTTGCGTCTGCCACTGATCGTGATGACACCGAAGTCACTGCTGCGTCATCCGCTGTCGGTGTCGAGTCTCAGCGATTTGACCCATGGTGCGTTCCAGCCGGTGCTGCAGGAAGTCGACGCGCTCGATGCCGCGAAGGTCAAGCGCGTCGTGTTCTGCGCCGGCAAGGTCTACTTCGATCTGTATCAGGCGCGCCAACAGAGCAAGATCACCGATGTTGCGCTGGTGCGCATCGAGCAGCTGTATCCATTTCCGCGCGAAGGCTATGAAGCGGCGCTTGACGCCTTCCCGAACGCCAAGGAAGTGCTGTGGTGCCAGGAAGAGCCGGAGAATCAGGGCGCCTGGTATCAGATCAAACATCGGCTCGAGGCCTATCTGCGACCGAAGCAGCAGATGATGTACGCCACGCGCAAGGGTTCGGCAACAACGGCGGTGGGCTACCTCAAGGTGCATCAGGCGCAGCAGGAAGAGCTGATGCGCGAAGCCTTGACCGGCGGCAGACTCAAGTAGCGGAAATTCTCAGAATCAGGACGTCGGAGTGACGCCACAAGCGCATTCCGATCGACACGCAAGAATCAAACGAGCGAGACACGGAGCACCCATGGCGATCGAAATCAAAGTCCCCCAACTGCCGGAATCGGTATCGTCGGCAACCGTCGCGGCCTGGCACGTCAAGGCCGGTGACGCGGTCGGGCGGGAGCAGAATCTGGCGGACCTCGAGACCGACAAGGTTGTGCTCGAAGTGCCGGCACCGGAAGGTGGCGTGCTCAAGGAAATCCGGGTCCAGGCCGGTGCCACGGTCAAGTCCGGCGACATTCTGGGCATCATCGAAGTCGGCGCGAAGTCGGCTGCCGCGAGCCAGCCAGCCGAAAAGGCGACAGCAACGACTGCAGCGGCGGTGTCTGCTGCACCAGCTTCCGCGGATAACGACGGCCAGAGTCCGGCGGTGCGCAAACTCCTTTCCGAGCTGGGTCTGGATGCTTCCAGGATCACCGGCACCGGCAAGGGCGGGCGTCTGACGCCGGAGGACGTCAAGTCCTACGCGGCGCAGCCCAAGGCTGCTGCTGCCGCGCCGACCAGCGCGCCTAAGGCCGCTGCCGCGAGTCTGCCGCTGGGTGCGCGCGAAGAGCAGCGCGTACCGATGACGCGCATCCGTGCGCGCATTGCCGAGCGCCTGCTCGATGCCAAGAACAACACCGCGATGCTGACGACCTTCAACGAGGTCGATCTGAAGGCAGTGTCCGATCTGCGCGCACGCTACAAGGCCGAGTTCGAGAAGGCGCACGGTGTGAAGCTCGGCTTCATGAGCTTCTTCGTCCGTGCCGCAGTTGAAGCGCTGAAGAAGTATCCGGTGCTCAACGCCTCGGTCGACGGCAGTGACATCGTCTATCACGGCTATTACGACATCGGCATCGCGGTATCGTCGGAACGCGGACTGGTGGTGCCGATCCTGCGCGACGTCGATCAGCTTTCGCTGGCCGGCATCGAGAAGGCAATCGGCGAATACGGTGCGCGCGCCAAGGCCAACAAGCTGACGATGGAAGATCTCACCGGCGGCACGTTCTCGATCACCAACGGCGGCGTATTCGGTTCGATGATGTCGACACCGATCCTCAATCCGCCGCAGTCGGCGATTCTCGGCATGCACGGCATCACCGAGCGCCCGGTCGTCGTCAACGGCCAGATCGAGATCCGCCCGATGATGTATCTGGCGATGAGCTACGACCATCGCATCATCGACGGCAAAGAGGCCGTGCTCGGATTGCGCACGATCAAGGAATGCCTCGAGGACCCGGCCAAGATCCTGTTGCAGCTGTAAGCGCGGCGCCGGGTGATTGGAAACTAAAAGGGCGGCTCTGCCGCCCTTTTTCGTTGGCGCTGAAGCACTGTCACGGGCAAAACGCTGGGGCATACTCAGCGCATGGCCACGAGTCCCCTGCACAACGATCCGATTCCGTTCATCACGCTGCCCAACTGGGTCAAGGCCGCGACAGTCTGCGGTTTCAACATCGAGCCGATCTTTGCGCGCTACGGGGTGCAGACCGACCTGCTGAACCTCGAAGACGCAACGATCACGGTGCCGCAGCTGGGGCAGGTGATGGAGGCCTGCGTTGCCGCCACGCGTCCGCACCCGCAGAAGCATCACTTCCCATTCATGCTCGGCGAGACTTTCGCGTTCGAGTATCTGCCGGACATCGGCACCTTCCTGGCGACCAGTCCGAGCCTGCGCGATGCGATGAAGGTCTTCGAGTGGGTGCGTGAGCTGATCAACCCAATGATCCGCTTCCGCCTCGACGAAACCGGGGAAATCGCAACCCTGGTGCTGA
>JALYJV010000418.1 GCA_030775105.1 Pseudomonadota bacterium
AATAAATACAGTGCTGCATATCAAAACAGCTGCCGATTCCCGCTCAGAACCGGTAATTCGCCCCCATCACCACGCCCGCGCCCTTGCCATCAATGCCCGAGCCGTGTTCGCGGTAGGCCTGATCGAGCAGATTGATGCCGTCGAGCTGGAGCTGCAATTCCTGCACCGGCGTCCAGCCCAGGCGCAGGTTCAGGGTCGCCCAGCCCGGCGTGCCGTCCGGATCGATGCGCGTGTCGTCCTGGTCATCGTCGTCGAGGCGATCCTGGCGATCGGCAAAGCGCAGGTACGACTCGATGCGCACGGCGTCGATCGGCAGCCAGACCAGACCGAGCTGGCCATTGAGCGGTGGAATGCGATTGGCCGGCCGTGTGTCGCCGCTGCGGCGCTCTTCGCCGCGCGTGTAGTTCAGCGTCGCATAGGTCTCGAGCTGCGGGGAGAGCGACAGTCGCGCACCGGATTCGACACCCCAGAAGCGCGCTGCGCTGAGATTCTCGCTGCGCACTTCAATGCAGCCTTCGGGCTCGCTGCAGCCGAACTGGCCATCGGCAATCGTGTTGCCGGTGGGTTCGCGCGCTTCGATGCGATGGTCATTCCAGGAATGGAACAGCGAGACATCGACGCGCAGGCCATCGCGATACCACTTGAAGCCGCTATCGAGACCGACGACGGCCTCCTTGCCCAGCCCCGGGTTCGGCACGTTGATGACTTGCGGATCGGTGTTCGGGCGCGGGCCAAGCGTGCCGAGATCGAAGATGTTCGGCGCACGGAAGCCGCGCGACAGGTTCGCTGTCCAGTGCAGCGCCGGCGTCACCGCGAACGCACTGCCCAGCTGCGCCGTGATGTCGCTGTTGCTGACCGTTGCCCGCGGACTGAGCGCGGTGGCGGTCAGATCGGTTTCGATGCGGCTGTAGCGCAGGCCGCCGAGCAGCAGCCAGCGCGAAGTCGCCTGCCATTCGCCGTCGACGTACACGCCGAGATCCTGCGTGCTCGCGCCGTCGGGGAAGGTCGGCGTGCGTGTACTGACCCTGAGCGTCTGCAGGTCGGTGCGCGATTTCGCGCTGTCGATCGCGTCGTCATACAGGTCCGCGCCATAGGTCCAGCGCAGGGCGCCACGCTGCGTGATGCCCTGCAGCGTCAGGCCGTTCAGCGTGCTGCGGTTCTGCTCGTTCTCCTGCGTTTCCTCGTCGACCAGACGCTCGCGATCATCGTTGATGACCTGCTGCGCGAGATGGATCTCGATCTGATCGGCAAAGCCGGTCGGTGTGCTGATCCGGTAGCGCGCATGCACGAAGCGCCGGTCATTCGGCTCGAAGTACACCGGCAGCCCGGTGCCTTCCCCGCCGGGGCCGCCGACGATCTCGAAGTAGCGCGGCAGCTTCGGCGATTCCATGAACTGCGCGCTGAGCATCAGTTCGTGACCGGCAGCCGGAGCCCACAGCAGCTTGGCGTCACCGCCGCGCATCTCGTAGGCAGTGAACGGCTGGCGGCCGTCGCGGCCGGTCTCGTAGGCGCCGAAGTCCATTGCGGTATAGCCGCCGGAGAACGACAGTCCGGATTTGCCGACCGCCAACTCGGCGCGACCGATCTTCGCCAGATCCGCACTGGCATAGAGCGCACGCGCAGCGCCGCTGAACTGCACGGCGTCACCTTCAAAGCGATGTTCGGGCGTGAACATCTGCAGCACGCCGCCGAGCGCGTCGGAGCCGTACAGTGTGCCGCCGCTGCCGCGCAGCAGTTCGATGCGCGCGAGGTTGTACGGATCAACCAGCGCGACGTACTGGCTCGGCGAATTGCGGAAGAAGCCCATGTTCAGGCGCATGCCGTCGACGAGGTGCAGCACTTCCGAACCCTTGAGGCCACGGACGATGGGAGTGCCCTGACCGGGACCCGACGACTGCAAGAACACGCCGGGCTGACCGCGCAGCAGGTCGGTGACGATCTGCGGTGTTTCACGCGCAATCGATGCGGAATCGATGACGGTGACCGCCTGCGGGACCTCGGCCAGTGACCGTTCGCTGCGACCGGCGGTGACCTGGATCGGCGATAGGACGGTGGCGTCGCTCGCGGTGTCCGCGCAAGCGGCATGGCTGGCGAGGGCCAGCAGCGCGAAAGCGGGCACCCTCCGCCAGGCCGGGCGATGCGCTCGCGGCATGATGCAGTTCCTCGGGATAGGGATTTTCTGAGGCCTGTCATCGTTCGTGCAGGGCGTGAGGGCCCTGCACGAACAATTCAGCCCGTCGCGCTACTTCGCGCGCAGTGCGCGTCGCCGCAGCAGCCCCGCCGACAGCAGCAGAAGCACGGTGTACAGACTCAGGCTGCTCGCGCCGAAGCGGCCGGCATCGCGCGGCTTGTCGCCGCCGGTCGTGCCACCCGTCGTGCCGCCATCCGTGGCTTCGGCAAAGTCGAACTTGTGCACGCCGCGGCCGAAGGTGCCGGCGAGCAGGATGCGGTCGTCGTCGGGCTTGAGCGCGATCTGGTTGACCGGCACCGACGGCAGATTGCCGAGCGGCGCCCAGGCGCTGCCGGCCAGATCGGCGGAGATGAACACGCCCAGATCGGAGCCGACGATCAATTGCTCGCCGCGCCGCAGGATCGACGTGACATTGGTCTGCGGCAGATTGCCGGAGATGTCGGTGAACGATGCGCCGGCATCTGTCGACTTGTAGACGCTGCCCTGGCCGATCGCCGGGTTCTCGTCCAGATATTGGCCAGGCGGCGCCCAACGCGCGGTCGAGTAGCCGCCGAGCGTGACGTAGACCGTCCGCGGATCCTGCGCATCGATCTCGATGCCGTAGATGAAGCGGTTCGGTAGACCCGCGGCCGCAGCGTGGTGCCAGCCGTCCGGCGTGCCGGATTTCGGCGGTGCATCGCCGCCCACATTGGTGGCGATGCCGCTGCGGAACGGTGCGCTTGCGCCGGCCAGATTGCAGGGGCTGCAATAGGCCACGTAGACCGCATCGCCCTCGGTATCGAGCGAGCGGAAACGCGCCTGATACGGCGTGCTGGTGTCGGGGTTGAGGCCCAGATCGAACACCGTCGTCCAGCTGATGTCCTCCGCGCTGGCGTTGGTCGTTTCCGCGACCTTGGTGCCGGCGGCGACCAGATGATCGGCATTGCGCGCGTCCATCACGAACGGCGACAGGAAGTGCGCGGCGCCGACATCGAACGTGTCGATGTAGGTGTTGGTACGGCCGCCGTCGGTGGTGCGTACCAGCGCCAGTCCTGGCGTCTGGTAATAGGCGGTGTCGGAGTTTTCGGGATCGACCGCGGCCCACATGCCGTCGCCGATGTAGATGCGGATCTGGCGCCGCGATTCGGGATCGATCTTGCCCGAGGTATTGTCCTGCAGGCCAAAGTAGACCGTGCCGTCATTGGCCATCGCGATGCCGTAGTTCATCAGCGTGTAGAAGCCGCCGCGGTTGACGCCGTTGCCCCACTGGTTGTTTGCGAGCGGATCGGCAATACCCGCGGAGTGCTGGCGGTAGACGCCACCGTCGTTGCCGGCGAACAGCCAGACGCCGCCACGCTCCGGATCGGGGATGAACAGGCCATCCTGCTGGTCCGGGTGCGTCGTCGTCGCGTAGGTCAGGCCATCGCGGAACGGACAGAACGGAATGCCCGGCAGGCCGGCGTTGCCGAGCAGGAACAGGCAGGTGTCGCCGGCAAAGTAGGTGCCGAAGGAATCCCAGCCCAGCGGTGTGTTCTCGACCAGTCCCAGCGGCGGCAGCGGCAGGCGATTCTGCCACAGCTCCTCAAGGCCGAAGGCGAGGCGCGTCGGCATGCCGGCGATCTGCTGGGTCGGGTCCGGCTTGATCCAGGCGTTGTACCAGGACTGGATGCCGGGGCCGACGCCGAGCGCCGCCGTCGCGACCAGCGACGAGCCGGCCGGCAGGCCGTTGAGGATCAGGCCGGTGTCGTCGACCAGCCGCGTCCAGGTCTCGCCGAAATCCGATGAGGCGTAGACGCCGTTGAGCGTGGTCGGGCTTGGCACGGTGTCGAGCACCAGTGCGCACAGCTCATGCACGGTCGGGTCGATCGCATCGGTCACCGGTTTGAGCGCATTGCAGACCTCGACCGTGCTGATGTTGTCGAGCGGGATGTCGATGATCGGGAAGCCGCCATTGAGCAACACCGCGTCCTGCACGATTGCGTAGACGTAGTCGTGGTTCTGCTCCGGCCCGGTCGCGATGCCGAGCTCGATGCGGCCGATGCGTTCATTGGGCGTGAAGCCCAGCGGCACGAGGCCGGTCGGCGTCGATACGCCAACCCGCCCGAAGCTGCCGGCCTTGCCGTCGACCGAGCGGTACAGACCGTTGCCCGGTGCCTGCGGCGTGCCGTCCGGATACGGCGCGGCGCCGCTGCGGAAGCCGACCGCGGCGAGCACCGGGCAGCCGGTCTCGGCGCAGTTGAAATCGGTGCTGCCGCCCGGGTGCTTGATGACGACATCGGTGACGAAGTTGGCGAACTGACAGGGGCCAAGCGTCTCGACACCGGCGCAGGCTTCGGAAACCGGCAGCGCGACGTTGGTGTAGCTGCTGCCGGCATCCTCGGAGCGGAACAGGCCCTTGCCGGTCGCGACGTAGACGATTTCCGGATGCGCCGGATCGACCTCGACGCGGAAGCCGAGTGCCGCGTCCGGCACGCCGCTGGCGTGATGCCAGGTCGCACCGAGGTCATCGCTCCAGTACGCGCCGAGACCGACATAGCTGTTGCCGCCCTGCGTGTGTTCGCCGGTCAGTGCAATCACGCGCCCGCCACCCGCCGGCGTCCAGCCGACGCCGCTGGTGATCAGGGTCGGCAGGCGATCGCCGATGGCCTGCCATTCGTCGCCGAGCGTGCCGATGTCGCCGTCCTTGGCCGTCGACATCCAGATGCCGCCATTGCCGACGGCGGCGAACAGGCGCCGCGCTTCCGGGTCGTAGGCGAACTGATCGGTGCGACCATTGACCTCGGGAATGCCGTCCACCGAGCCCTGGAAATTCTCGTCGCTGGACAGTGGCCCGGTGCCGTATTCGCTCCAGTTTCCGACCGCATTGGCGATCTTGGGCTGCAGTGCCATCGCGGCTTCCTTTGCCTCCACAGCACGCCGCAGCGAGTCGCCGTCGGCAATCCCGCGGACGCTGGAGACCGCATCCGACTCGGCGAACTTCTTGGCCTGCGAACGCGGCAGCTTCTTGCGCGTGCAGAACTCCGTGCCAAAGCGCTCGCGGATCTGCGCGGCATTGGCCGCGGCAAAGTCCGGATTCATGCGCTTGGACACTTCGACCGGGTCGGCAGCGATGTAGCCCGCAGGGCAGTCCATCGCTGTAGTGGTCGCGGCGACTGATTCAGGCGCGGCGGACTGTTGATTCCAGACCAGCAAGCCCGCAGTGGCGCAGACCACACCCAAGGCGCCGGCGACGGCGATACGCTGCTTCGACATTTCGAGATTCCCTCATGCTCCCCGGCTTACGACCTTGCGCCGCAGGCTCGCCATGAGTCTGCCGCTGACACGGCACCGGATACAAGAGGGATTCACGCCAGACGCGTGCCGATGTCAGCGCCGCTGCCCCAGCCAGACACCGATCGCCGTCAGGGCAAATCCGACACTCTCGCGCAGGCCGAAATCGGCGCCGAGGATCAGCGCCGCCAGCACGGCGGTGACCGGCGGCACCAGGAAGAACAGACCGGCTACCCGGCTGGCTGCGCCCTGGCTGATCAGCCACAGATACAGCAGCAGGCCGGCGCAGGAATTGATCAGGATCGCCCACAGCACGCCGCCGATGACCGACGGTGCCGGATCGAGCCGCAGCCCTTCGAGCCACCAGGCAAACGGCAGCAGCACGGCCAGCGAGACCAGCAGTTGCACCAGCAGCGACAGGCGCGGGTCGAGATGACTGGCATGGCGTTTCTGGTACAGCGTGCCGCCGCTCAGGGACAGCAGCGCGCAGATGGCGAACAGGTAACCGGGCAGCGAACCGCCATGGCCGAGCTTGGGCGCAATCACCAGCAGCACGCCGCCCAGGCCAAGGACGAAGCCAGGGATCGCATAGCGGCCCAGGCGTTCTCCGAGCAGGGCGGTTGCTCCGAGCGCGGTCGTCAGCGGCATCAGTCCGGCAATCAGTCCAGCCGCCGCCGGCGATACACCGGCGCGCATGCCGGCGTAGGTGAATCCGAAGAAGCCCGCCTGCACCAGCAGTCCGGCCATCGCTGCATGCTGCAGATCATGGCGCTGTGGTTTCGGCGCGCGCCGCAACAGCAACCAGCTGCCGATGATCAGCGCCGAACCGCCGAAGCGCAGCACCGCCAGCGTGAACGAACCGCTGCCGGCAAGCGCGAACTCGGCGGCGATGTAGCCGCTGCTCCACAGCAGCACGAACAGCAGTCCGCCGACGGCGTTCGACGATGTCGTCATGAGCTCATGCCGTCGCGAGGCGCGGCGCCAGGCGCGCTTCGCGGATCGGCAGGCAGACCAGGCCGGCCAGCAGCGCGAGCGCCATGTCGGCGTACCACATCCATGTGTAGTCGCCGAAGCGCGCGATCGTCAGCCCGCCGAGCCAGGCACCGAAGAAGCCGCCGATCTGGTGCGACAGCAGCGTGAGGCCGAACAAGGTGCCGAGATAGCGCGTGCCGAACAGCTTGCCGACCAGCCCCGCAGTCGGCGGCACGGTCGCGAGCCAGCTGAAGCCGAGGCCCACGGCGAAGATGTAGAACGTCATCGGCGTGCGCGGCGAGATCAGGTACAGGCCGATCATCACGACACGGCTGAAGTACATCGCCGACAGCACCCACTTCATGCGCATGCGATTGCCGAGGCTGCCGGCGGTCAGGCTGCCGGCGATGTTGAACAGGCCGATCAGCGCGAGTGCCGTGGCAGAGACGCTGGCAGGCAGTCCGCACAATGCGACTTCACCGGGCATGTGCGTGACCAGGAACGCGATATGCACCCCGCAGGTGAAGAACCCCGCGTGCAGGAACAGGTAGCTCGGGTCGTGCAGTGCAATACGGATCTGCTGGCGCAGCGTAATGCCGTTGTCGCTGTTCGCATTGGTAGTCGCTGCGGGCATGGCTTGCCGCGACGACAGCCTGCGGCCGAGCGGCAAGGTCAGCAGCGCCGTGCTCGCGAGCACCCACAGCGCCTGCATCCAGCCGAACGCGGCGATCAGCGCCTGCGCCAGCGGCGCGAACACGAACTGGCCGAAGGAGCCGCCGGCGTTGATGAAGCCGGCCGCGAACGCGCGCTTCTCGGGTGGCAGGCGACCCGCGGTCGCGCCGATCAGGATCGAGAAACTGCCGGCACCAGCGCCCGCCGCGGAGATCACGCCCAGCGTGACGACCAGGGCCCACTCGGAACTCACGAACGGCGTCAGCGCCATGCCGGCGGCGAGCAGGATCGCGCCGAGCACCAGCACGCCGTTCGCGCCGCGCTGATCGGCGACAGCACCGAAGACCGGCTGCACCGCGCCCCAGACGAACTGGCCGATCGCCAGCGCAAAGCTGATCGAGACGATGCCCAGGCCGGTCGACGCATTGATCGGTGCAATGAACAGGCCCAACGACTGGCGCAGGCCCATCGTGATCATCAGGATCGCGGCGGCCGTCAGCATCAGGATACAGACTGCGCGCG
>JALYJV010000419.1 GCA_030775105.1 Pseudomonadota bacterium
AGCTGACCCTGCGCCTGCTCGCGGTCAAGCCGGTCGCGCATCCGCATCTGCAAGGCTCGTTCGGCCTCAAGGGACCGGCGGCGGTCAGCACGGCGACGCGTACAGCGCTGGTGGACGGCAAGTCCGCGGTGCTGCCGCTGTATCGAGTCGAGGAGCAGAAGGCCGGTGCGCATGCGCGTGGGCCCTGCGTCCTCGAAGAAGCGTTCTTTACCAGTCGCATCGATGCGGGCTGGTCATTCGAAATCAACCAGGCAGGCGACATCCTGCTGTCGCGCGCCTGAGGAGCCATTCATGCGAGTTCTTGTTACTGAATACCTGCGCATCAATCTCGACACCGAGATGTGGGAATGCCGTCGTTGTGGGCATGAGCACATCGGTGCGCGTGATAACTACAAGCGCGGAATGCTGGTGTATGACCGCGATCCGCGCGAGATCCACAAGCCGCTGCTGAACACCGAGATGTATGAGCGCACCTACTCTCCGGACCCGACCTGGTGCCGGATTCTCGAGTACTACTGCCCGCAGTGCGGCGTGATGGCCGAGGCCGAGTACCTGCCACCGGGGCATCCGCCGCTGCACGACATCGAACTCGATATCGATGCGCTCAAGCTGCAGTGGAAGGATCGCAAGGAAGTCGTCGAGCCGGTGATCGGCCCCGACCTCGCGCTGGAGAAGGTGAAGTCCGGTCGCGCGCTGCACGAGAAGCATCAGCACGGCAATGCCGGCCACAAACACTAGGAAACGACAATGAAACGAGTTTCCGTGGATATAGGCGGCACTTTCACCGACTGCTTCGTGGTCTGGGACAACCAGTACATCGAAGGCAAGGCGCTGACGACGCATCACAATCTCGCTCTGGGATTCAATGAATCCCTGGGCGACGCCTGCAAGCAGCTCGACGTCGAGCCGTCGAAGCTGCTGTCGGAAGTCGATTCGGTGCGCTACTCGACGACGCTGGGCACCAATGCACTGATCGAGCGCAAGGGTCCGCGCATCGGTGTGCTGGTGACCACCGGTTTCAAGAGCACGATCCCGTTGTCGCGTGCGCGCGGCTATGGCGAAGGCCTGTCCGAAGCCGAGCAGATGGACATTCCGAACGCGACGCGACCCAAGCCGATCGTGCCGATTCCGATGATCCGCGAAGTGCGCGAGCGCGTGGACTATCTGGGTCAGGTGTTCTGGGATCTCGATGAAGACGACGTGCGCCAGCGCATCCGTGAACTTGTCGACGCCGGTGCCGAGGCCCTGGTCGTGATGTTCACCAACAGCGTCGTCAACAACGCGCATGAACTGCGTGTACGCGAGATCTTCCTTGAAGAGTATCCGGCGCACCTGCTCGGCTCGATCCCGATGCTGCTGTCGCATCAGGTCGCCGGCCGCAAAGGCGAGTACGCGCGCGGCACCTCGACGATCATGGATGCATTCCTGCACCAGACCATGTATCACGGCCTTGGCACGCTGGAACTGAACCTGCGCGCGCAGGGCTACAACAAGCCGATGCTGGTCAGCCACAACTCCGGTGGCATGGCGCAGCTGAACTCCACCGATGCGCTGCAGACCGTGCACTCCGGCCCTGTCTCTGGCGTCGCGGCGAGCGAGCACCTCGCCGCTGCGGCCGAGCTTGGTAATGTTGTCGCGACCGACATGGGCGGCACCAGCTTCGACATCGGCATCGTCGATCAGGGTGGCGTCAAGCATTACGACTTCAATCCGGTGATCGACCGCTGGCTGGTGTCCATCCCGATGGTGCATCTGGTCACGCTCGGTGCCGGCGGTGGTTCGATCGCGCGCTACGATCGCATGTTCGGTTCGATCGAGATCGGCCCGCAGTCGGCGGGATCGGATCCGGGCCCGGCCTGCTATGACCGCGGCGGTCTCAAGCCGACCGTTACTGACGCAGACCTCTTGCTTGGCTATCTCGATCCCAAGAACTACGCCAACGGCCGCATCCCGCTCAACCCCAAGCGTGCAAAGCAGGCAATTGAAGATTCGCTGTGCGATGACCTCGATCTGAGCGTCGTCGAGACCGCCAAGCTGATCAAGCGCAATGTCGACGGCAGCATGGCCAACGGC
>JALYJV010000420.1 GCA_030775105.1 Pseudomonadota bacterium
AGTTCCAGTGGGAGACCTACCATCTCGACGTGATGATGCCGTATATCGAACAGCGTCTGCGCGTGCTCGGTGACGGTCATCGCGCCGTTGCGGGTCCGTCGATGGGCGGACATGGCGCGATGTACTACTCGGCGTTGCGTCCGGGACTGTTCCAGGCGGCTGCCGGCATTTCCGGCGCGGTGGATTTTCTGGTGCTTGATCGCGGCAGCGCGCTGGCAGCGTCACTGCTGAGCATGCCGGCTGGCCCCGTCTGGGGCGATCCGGTGACGAATTTCCCGATGTGGCAGGCGCATGATCCGGGCACGCACATCGACGGCCTCGCTGGCATGAAGATCTTCCTGTCGTCCGGCAACGGGCTTCCCGGAGGTCCACACGAAGAGCTCGGCTCCCCTCAGCTGTACGCGATCGAGCCGCTGCTGTACGTGATGAACCTGTCGTTCGCTGCGGCACTGTCACGGGCAGGTGTCGAGCACGAGACACTGTTCTACGGCTCGGGCTTCCACGACTGGCCGTACTACCGCGATGCGTTCGCCTGGGCGCTGCCGAAGCTGATGGATGTGATCAGGGAATAGCTTCAGGAGTCTGTCGCGGCATCTCGATACACCGCGCTTGCACGCGGCACTCGATGGGACCGGAGTTCTTTGCGGCAGGCATAGATTGAAGACCGTTCGCATCGAATACCTGCGAAGCAGGCCTATCGAGATGCCGCCGCGAAATCACGACGCCCGAAGATCACCAAGACCGGCAATCACGTCCGCAAGAATCTGCGCCATCTCGTCGCGCAACGCGGGAACGTGCACGGGCCAACCGTTGGCTGCTGCCAACAGGCCGGAAGGCTTGCGCAGGCGGGTAGAGGTACGGCGCAAGGCGCGCTCGATACCCTCGACCGTTGCGTACGAGCGCAGCAACTCGGTGAAGCTCGGGGTATTTGGGGCCTGACTGCCGGCGAGTTCAAACCACTCCGACGCCGCTGCAACCTGTGCCGCGCTGCGCGCGCAGAATGCGGCCAAGGGTTCATCGCTGTGGCTCGGCCAATCCTGCGCAAGGGAATAGTCGCATACGAGATCGAGCACGATGCCGGCGTAGCGACGCGATTCCGGGTGGAAATCCTGTCGATGGCTTTGCAGCACCTGATGCCGATCAGTCAGCGCGTCGATGCGGCGATGAATGCGAATGCCGCGTTGGATGTCAGCAGGGTAGGTGGACAGATCCGATCCACGCACGATGTCACCCAGAATTGCGCCGGCGGCCGAAGTCTGGGTGCGGTGTGCGATCAGCAGGTGCGCAAGGAAGTTCACGCCGCGGAAGGCTCGAAAGGTTTGGCCATCACATTGTTCCGGCCTTTGGCCTTGGCGGCGTAAAGCAGCTCGTCGGCAGCGTTGACGATGATGGGCTGTGTCGCCGATGCCGTCGGAATCAGCCAGGTCAGGCCGGCGCTGGCGGTGACTTTAAGCATATGTGGCTGATCCGGCAGTGGGATTTCAATCTGGCGTATGTTCTCGAGAACGCGCTCGGCGCGTTGGAGTGCCGTGGTGCCCTCGGTGTCGTACCAGGCGAACAGCACTTCCTCGCCGCCGAAGCGCGCGACCAGATCGTCCGGATGGTGCTTGGGTTCGTTGCGCAAGGTGGCGCCGAGCGCGCGCAACACTTCGTCGCCGGTCAGATGACCGTAGCCATCGTTGATCTTCTTGAAGTGATCTACATCAAGCAGCATCACTGCAATCATTCGCTGCTCGCGCTGCGCCTGCGCGAGCATGCGCGGGAAGTTGCGGTTGAACTCCTGACGGCGCGCAAGGCCGGTCAGTGAGTCAGTGCGTGCAAGGTGCGAAGCGCGGCGGCTGTATAACCAGGCCAGCGTTGCCAGGCGCTCCAGGGTGAAGGCCGACGTCACCGCGATGATCGACATCAGGACGAGGCCGTAGATGTCGACAATCTCGCCGGTATCAAGCGGGCCGTTGCGCAACGCTATCCAAACGTCCGCACCGGCAAACAGCGTTGTGCCGAACAGCACGCGCTGCCAGCTGTAGCCACCAAAGACTGCGAGCGCGATGATGATCACGCCAAGCAGGTGGATCGGGTAATGCATGAGCCCCGTGCGGTCCAGTTCGCGCAGCCACAGCGCACAGCCGACCGAGACCATCGCTGCGGTGGTCTGCAACAAGCCGGATGCAACACGCGGCGCGTTGAACAGCAGGCCCGCGAACGCAAGGAAATTGATGGGCGCGATGACGAACGTTGAAATTCCCATCACGGTCGTCGCTACTTCGGGGGCGGCCGAAAACAGCATGCCGTTGCCCAATGGCGACAGACCGAATGCAAGCGCAAAGATCAGGTACAGCCAGGCGCGTGGAGCGCGATAGCGACGGCGATGGTGCGCGCGGAAGCTGGCTTCCAGTGATTTGCCGAGGCGCTGGGTTGGCTTCGCGTCCGCTGCGGCGGCGCCAATGTCAAAACTGTCCACGGAGTTGTGTCTCGTACCCTGTCGGCGCGATGGAGCGTGTACTGCGGGCATCCAGGCCGTGGGGCAAGTCCGCTCAACAAGCGGGTTTGCTGTTCGGCTCGCGCGGTCCAGTCAAAGCGGGAGCATCAGCTTATCACGCGGTCGACGAGCCCCCAGGCGAGGGCAGTTCTGGTCTTGACCATTTCGCCGGACAGCGCCATCCAGGCGGTCCGCTGGCGGCCGATGCGGCGCGCGAGGCTGATGCAGCCCCCGGCGCCGGGAATCAGCCCGTACTTGAGCTCGGGCAGCTGGAACCACGCGCCGGGCCTGGCCTCGACCGTGCCGGCGAACGCCGGGAACTCGATGCCGCTACCGATGCAGGCGCCATGCACGGTGGCGGTGACCCGATCGGCGCAGCGGGCGAGCAGGCGGCCGGGCAGCGCGATGGTGCGCACCAGATGCGCGGTCGCGGTGTCCGGGGCGGAACCGAACTCGCTGAGGTCGCCGCCAGTGGAAAAGCACTTGCCGAGCCCATCCAGACGGACGCTGCGAATCGCATCGTCGCTCAGGATCAGCTGCAGGGCTTCGCACAGGTCGTCGCGCATCTCCATCGACATCGCGTTGCGATTGGATGCACGGTTGAGGCTGAGGTGGAGCGCTTCACCGTCGCGCCGGATCAGTACGGCTTCGCCCTGATCGGTGATTTCCGGGGCTGCGCCGCCTTCTCCCAGAGCACGCCAGCGCTGGAACTCGGCGCCGGATTGCAGCGTGGCATAGGCGAGCGACTCCGCAGTCAGCGCATCCTCCAGGGTCATGCCTTCGGTGATGCGCAGCAGTTGCACCAGCACCGTTGCAGCGAGTGGACTGCGCTCTATCGTCGCGAGCAGCGGCGCCGCTGCAGCCAGGTTGGCGACGCGCGTGTCGCAGGCGCGTGCCAGCGGTGTGTCACCTTCACCCAGTGCAATGCTCGGGCACGGCAGGCTGCGCAGCAGACGCCTGATCGGATTGTGCGCGGCTTCAGGCAGCGTATCGGAGGCATCCACGAGCAGGCAGGTCGCCGCCCCTAGTGCCGACAGCGCCGGCATCGTCGCCGGCTGCTGCGCCCACAGGGTCAGCTCTTCGGCGCTGGTGATGGTGAGTGTCATGCGTAAAGCTTAGCGTTCGCCGCGCTTCAGCAAGGAGAAGAACTTGTACGAAGGGTCGGCGGGGCCGGGCGTGCCGATGTGTGCGCCGGCGAGAAATGGGTGATCCATGCGCACCGCCGACGGCGTCGCCGGATACGCCCAGTCGGCGACGATGGCGCGGTGGCTGAACTTCCATACGCCCTTGCGCTTCTCGTACTTGTCGAAGTAGCGGCCGCCGATCAATACGTCGAATCCGTCGCCGTCGTCCTTCACTTTATGGAACGCAAGAATGTAGACCTCACCCTCGCCGCGATCGCCGTCGAGCTTGAGGTTCACCGTTGTCACGTTGTGGTGGAGGATCGCCATGCCGGCCTGGATGGCAGGCAGTTTGTCGATGAAGTCCATCGCCGGCCCGTTGGCAAAATGGCCGTGATCGTCAATCGCATCCTCGTGATACAGCGAGCGCATCTTGTCGAAGTCGTGGCGGTCGGCGGCATTGCAGTAGGCCATCAGCAGTTCATGGATCGCCTGCTTGTCGAGCAGTTCATCAAGCTGTTGGTCGCGGGTTTTGGTCGTCATCAGAAAGGTCCGAAGCAGGGAGGCAGCGTGCCCCTTGCACTGTATAGGCGGCGTGCGGCACGCGGAGCCGTCCAAACGGCGGAGGGTGCCGGCCTGGGTGGAAAATCGGATTTCCTCCGATGGCAGGCTGAATCGGCGGCACACTCACCTAAACGGGTGAGCCAAACTCACCAGGATCGGGCTAGGCTCGATTCATATCCATGGTGACTGCCGCCGCGGATGCCCCTTTTCAGCTTTTCGCAGGAGCTTTTCGATGACCGAACCCGTCCTGATCGAACGCCGTGGCCTGGCGCAGTGGATCATCATCAATCGCGAGGAGCGCCGCAACGCGCTCAACGAAGAGGTCGTCAAGACCATCGGCCGCGGTATCCGCGAGGCGATCGAGGGCGGCGCGCGCGCGGTTGTCATCACCGGTGCCGGCGACAAGGCTTTCTGCGCCGGCGCCGACCTTGCCAAGGGCGTCAAGGGCTTCGCGTTTGCTGTCGATTTCGCGCGGCCGAAGCACTACATCGTCGACCTGTTCAAGCAGCTGCAGGATTGCCCGCTGCCGGTGATCGCGCGCGTCAACGGCCATGCGATGGCGGGCGGTTTCGGCCTGCTGTGCGCCTGCGACATGGCGATTGCCGCCGACGACATCCGCATCGGCACGACCGAGTCGAAGATTGGCCTGACGCCGATGATGATCCTGCCGTACATGATCCGCGTGCTGCCGCCGCGCAAGCTGCAGGAAATGTGCATCACCGGCGAACAGTTCAGCGCCGCCGAAGCCCTCGAATGGGGCGTGCTCAGCTACGCCGTGCCGCGTGCCGAACTTGACGCGAAGCTCGACTGGCTGCTGGCCCGCACGGTCGACAAGTCGCCGACCGCGATCCGCCTCGGCAAGCAGGCCTTCAACGCGACGCGCGACATGTCGCTGCGCGAAGCGCTCGAGTTTGCGCAGGCGATGGTGCCGGTGATGTCGAGCACCGAGGACGCCAAGGAAGGCATGGCCGCCTTCCAGGAAAAGCGCACGCCGAACTGGACCGGAAACTAGGCGCATGCGCGAGCAAGTACGCATTGGCTGCGGCGCCGGTTTCTGGGGCGATTCCGCGGAAGGCCCGAAGCAGCTCGTAAGTTCCGGCGAGATCGACTATCTCGTGCTCGACTACCTCGCCGAGATCACGATGTCGCTGCTCGCCAAGGCGCGCGCCAAAGATCCGAATACCGGTTACGCGACTGACTTTCCGGCCGTCGTTGCCAACCTCGCACCGAAGATCAAGCAACAAGGTATCAAGGTCGTCACCAATGCCGGCGGCGTGAATCCGGAAGCCTGCAAGGCGGCGATCGACGAGAAGCTCAAGGCGCTGGGCATTGATCTGAAGGTCTCGATCGTCACCGGCGATGACCTGCTGCCGCGCGCCGCGGAGTTCGCTGGCGTTAAGGAAATGTTCAACGGCGAGGCGATGCCTTCGAAGCTGTGGAGCATGAACGCCTACCTCGGCGCATTCCCGATTGCACACGCGCTCGCCAACGGTGCGGAGATCGTTCTGACCGGCCGCTGTGTCGACAGCGCGATCGTGCTCGGTCCGCTGATCCATGAATTCAACTGGAAGCCGAGCGACTTCGACCAGCTTTCCGCCGGCAGTCTCGCCGGTCATGTCATCGAATGTGGCGCACAGGCCACCGGCGGCGTATCGACCGACTGGGAAAGCGTCGTCGGCGACTGGGACCGCATGGGCTTCCCGATTGCAGTCTGCAAGCCGGACGGCAGCTTCATCGCGACCAAGCCCGCCAACACCGGTGGCCGTGTTGCGCCGGATACGGTTGCCGAACAGATCGTCTACGAAATCGGCGATCCGACGGCCTACCTGCTGCCGGACGTGACCTGTGACTGGAGCCAGGTGCAGCTCCGGCAGGTCGGCGACAATCAGGTTGAAGTCAGCGGTGCGCGCGGTCGCGCGCCGGGCGATAGCTACAAGGTGTCCGCAACCTACCAGGACGGATTCCGCAGTTCGTCGACGATGATGATTGGCGGTGTCGACGCCGTGCGCAAAGCGGAGGCTGTTGCTGCCGCGATTCTCAAGCGCACGCGCACGTTGTTTGCCGAACGCGGACTCGCCGACTATCTGCGTACGGATATCGAAGTGCTCGGCGCGGAAGCCAACTGGGGCGCCAACGCACGCCGCCGCGACACGCGTGAAGTGGTGCTCAAGGTCTCGGTGCATCACGCCGAAAAGGCCGCGCTGGAAATCTTCGGCCGCGAGTTCATTCCGCCGGCGACGGCGATGGCGCAGGGCATCACCGGCTTCTCCGGCGGGCGCCCGACGCCGACGCCGCTGGTGCGCCTGTTCTCCTGCCTCGTGTCCAAGTCCAACGTGCCGATGGCGGTGGACGGTGTGGCGTTCACGCTCGCGCCTCTCACTGCGGGGCTTCCGCAGCACGCACAGCCTGTCGCGCAGGAGCCTGTCGCGCCCGCTTCCGGCGAGACGACGAGCGTGCCGTTGATCAAGCTGGCCTACGGGCGTTCCGGCGACAAAGGTAATGCCGCGAACATCGGCGTGCTCGCGCGCCGGCCGGAGTTTGTTGCGATCCTGCGATCGCAGCTCACCGCAGACGCGGTCAAGCAGTACTTCGCACACTTTGTCGAAGGCAAGGTCGAGCGTTTCGAGATCCCCGGCCTGCAGGGCTTCAACTTCCTGATGCACAGCGCACTTGGCGGTGGTGGCGTTGCGTCTCTGCGCTACGACCCGCAAGGCAAGATGCTCGCGCAGGTGCTGATGGACTTCACGGTCACAGTACCTGTCGCACTACTGAAGCAGAGCGCCTAGCCATGACGCGCAAGCAGCAGCGCACACACGCACCTCGCCTTGCGCGTGAAGACCGCATCGATGCGATCCGCGTCGCCGCGCGTGACCTGTTCTGCGAGAAGGGTTACGAAGCAGTGGCAATGACCGAGATCGCCGCGCGCGTCGGTGTGGTCGAAGGTCTGCTCTACAAGTATTTCGCGACCAAGCGCGAGCTGCTGCTGCAGGTGCTCGAACACTGGTACGAGGAGATGTTCGGCGACTACTCGCGAGAGCTTGCCGGCGTCACTGGCCACCGCGCGCGTGTTCACCTGCTGGTATGGCGTCATCTGCGCACGGTGCGCGAGTACCCGCTGCTGTGCCGCCTGATGTTCCGCGAAGTGCAGTCCGAGCATGACTATCGCGGCACCGTGCTGCATGGTCTCAACCGCCGCTACACGCAGCTGCTTGTCGACGTCATCGAACAGGGCGTCAACGCCGGTGAGTTCCGCTCGGACGTTCCACCGGGCCTGTTGCGCGCAATGGTCTATGGCGGCATCGAGCATCACAGCTGGAACTATGTCTGCGGTCGCGGTGATCTCGATATCGATGCCATCGCCGACCAGATCACGGCCGTCCTCTGCGAAGGCCTGGGGCCCCAATCCAAACTAACGAAGAAGGTTCACGCATGAGCCAAGACGCAAAACCCAATCCGACGCATGCCGCGCCGGATACCGCTCGCTGGCCGTTCCAGTCCGTACTGGTCGCCAACCGCGGCGAGATCGCGGTGCGCGTGCTGCGCACCGTGCAGAAGCTCGGCCTCAAAGGCATCGTTGTCTATCACGCTGCGGATCGCGGCACGCTGGCTGTGAAGATGGCGGATCAGGCCATCGAGATCACCGGCAGCACGCCGGTCGCCTCTTACCTGGATGGCGCGCAGATCATCGCCGCGGCCAAGGCGAGTGGCGCCGGCGCGATCCATCCGGGCTATGGCTTCCTGTCCGAAAACAAGGGCTTCTGCGAAGCCGTCGAAGCCGCCGGCATCCGTTTCATCGGCCCGACGCCGCAGCAGATCGACCTGATGGGCGACAAGGTGCGCGCGCGCAACTTCGTCGAGAAGGGTGGCTTCCCGGTCGCCCCGAGTGCGATCGAAGATGACGATCCAAAAACCTTCGTCGAGCGCGCACGCAAGGTCGGCACGCCGCTGCTGATCAAGCCGTCGGCCGGCGGCGGCGGCAAGGGCATGCGCATCGTCCGCGATCTCGCCGTACTCGAACAGGAAATCGAACGCGCACGCAGCGAAGGCCAGCGCTACTTCGGTGACGGCCGCCTGTACGTCGAGCGCTACATCGAGAATCCGCGCCATATCGAAGTGCAGGTGCTCGGCGATGGTCAGGGCAATGTCGTGCACGTCTTCGAGCGCGAGTGCTCGGTGCAGCGCCGCTTCCAGAAGATCGTCGAGGAAACGCCGTCGCCGGCGCTCGATGCCGCGCTGCGCGAGAAGATCTGCGAAACCGCCGCGGGCATCGCGCGTTCGACAACCTACCGCAATGCCGGCACCGTCGAGTTCATCTTCGGCCAGGGCGGTGAGTACTACTTCCTTGAGATGAACACGCGTCTGCAGGTCGAACATCCGGTGACCGAAGAAATCACCGGCATCGATCTGGTCCTGCAGCAGTTGCGCATCGCCGCCGGTGAGAAGCTCGGCTACACGCAGGCTGACGTGAAGTCGTCCGGACACTCGATCGAGTTCCGCATCTACGCCGAGGATGCCGCGCGCGGTTACACGCCGACCACCGGCCCGATCCTCGTGCTGCATCCGCCGCAGGGCGAAGGCGTGCGCTGGGACAGCGGGGTGCTGCAGGGTGGCGAAGTGACATCGGCCTTCGACCCGATGATTGCCAAGCTGATCATTCGCGGTGCAAATCGGTCTGAAGCCATAGCGCGCGCAGACAAGGCCTTGCGTGACACGGTGCTGCTCGGCTGCAAGACCAATACCGCTTTCCTGCGTCGCCTGATCGCGCATCCGGCCTTCGTGGCGGGCGATGTGCATACGGGCTTCCTCGATGCCAATCCGCAGATCGCTGCGGAACCAGAGTTGCCGGCGGAATCCCTCAATGCCCTGCTCGCTGCAGCCAGCATCAGCACGCGGCCGATGCGTGATGTGGCTGATGCCGTGCCGGATATGCACGCCGCGATGGGCGGGTGGAGAAACTAATGCAACACGCATTCAAGCTTAACGATGCCGACCATAACGTCGCGCTATCACGCTCCGCGAGCGCTTATCGACTGCACTTCGGGGAGCAGGTCGTCGACGTCGATCTGAAGACCAGCCCGGATGGCCGTGCCTGGCTGACCGTGGGTGAGCGTCATGTCGAGGTCGTCGTCGCCGTGCGTGGTGACGATGTCTTCGTGCACATCGATGGCGAGGCGTATCAGTTGCGCTATCAGCACCCGCTCGATCGCCTCGCCGCGCAGGCGGGTGGTGCCGCGAGCGATCGCATTCTGGCGCCGATGCCCGGCAGCATTGTCAGTGTCTCGGTCAAGGTCGGTGACGCGGTCGCCAAGGGCCAGACCCTGCTCGTTATGGAAAGCATGAAGATGGAAACGACGATCGCCGCACCGCGCGATGGCGTGATTGCGGCATTGGCTTTCGACAAGGGCCAGACCTTTGATCGTGATGTGCTGTTGCTGAGTCTGGAACCGGTGGAGAAGTCGGCATGAAGCGCATTGAATCCAAGCTCAACACCGCTTCGGCCGATTTCCAGGCCAATGCCGAGCACAACCGCAAGATCGCGCAAGCTTTCCGCGACAAGCAGAACACCGTCCGCCACCAGCGCCCGCAGCGCGACATTGATCGTCTGCGCGACCAGAAGAAGCTGCTGGTGCGCGAGCGCCTGAACCTGCTGCTCGATCCGGGCACGCCTTTTCTCGAACTGTCCTCGCTGGCCGCCAATGACGCCTATGACGGCGACGTGCCGGGCGCGGCCTGCGTGACCGGCATCGGCATCGTTGCGGGGCGTGAAGTCGTCATCAATGCCGGCGATGCGTCGGTCAAGGGTGGCGCCTGGTATCCGCTGACGGTGAAGAAGACCGTGCGCGCGCTCGACATCGCGATCGAGAACCGCCTGCCGGTGATTCACCTGTGCGATTCCGCCGGCGGCTTCCTGCCGCTGCAGGCGGACCTGTTCGCCGACAAGTACTACGCCGGCCGCATCTTCCGCAACCAGTGCATGCTGTCGAAGATGGGTCTGCAGCAGGTCGCCGTCGTGCTCGGTCATTGCACCGCCGGCGGCGCATATGTGCCGGGGCTGTCCGACTACAACGTCATCGTGCGCGGCACCGGCGCGATCTTCCTCGCAGGTCCGCCGCTCGTGAAAGCGGCGACGGGCGAGGAAGTCAGCGTCGATGATCTGGGCGGTGCGGACATGCATACCAGCGTCTCCGGCACGGCCGACTATCCGGCGTCGTCCGAAGAGGAAGCCATTGCGATCGCGCGCGACATCGTCGGCCAGTTCAAGCGGCCGCAGAAAGCCCACACCGAATGGCAGCCGCCCGAGGCGCCCTTCTACGATCCAAGCGAGCTGTACGGCGTCATTCCGCGCGATATCAAGCAGCAGTTCGACATCCGCGAAGTCATCGCGCGTCTGGTCGATGGTTCACGCTTCCACGAGTACCAGCCGAACTACGGCAAGACCCTGATCTGCGGCTATGCGCACCTGTGGGGCTACAAGATCGGCATCCTCGGCAACAACGGCGTGCTGTTCAACGACAGCGCGCTCAAGGGTGCGCACTTCATCGAGCTGTGCAACCAGGCGCGCACGCCGATCCTGTTCCTGCAGAACATCACCGGTTTCATGGTCGGCAAGGAATACGAGCGCCGCGGCATCACCAAGGACGGCGCCAAGATGATCATGGCGGTGTCGAACTGCGAGGTGCCGAAGTTCACCGTCATGTGCAACGGCTCCTTCGGCGCCGGCAACTACGGCATGTCCGGCCGCGCCTTCGACTCGCGCTTCCTCTTCTCCTGGCCACAATCGCAGATCAGCGTCATGGGCGCCGAGCAGGCCGCGAACACGCTGGCCGACGTCAAGATCCGCCAGCTCGCCAAGCAGGGCAAAAAACTTTCGCAGGAAGATATAGCCGCGATCCGCGATCCAGTGCTCGGCGAGTTCAAGCGCAAGCAGAGTGCGTACTGGTCGACCTCGGAAATCTGGGACGACGGCATCCTCGATCCGGTCGATACCCGCAATGCGCTGGGCATCGCGATCTCGGCGGCGCTGAACACGCCAATCGAGGAGCCGCGGTACGGCATCTTCCGCATGTAGGCCTGTTGAGCGCTCGTCATGAGCGCTCAATTACCGGGCATCCGACCAATTCCTTGACCAATCGCTGACCAATCAGCTACTGATGATTGGCGGTGCCTGCTGTCTGGTGCCAGGTCGAGGAGCAGGAGTCACCATGGTCGAGGTCATCGCAGGCGCCAGCGGCTTTTCGTTCAAGGAATGGAAGGGCGTCTTCTATCC
>JALYJV010000421.1 GCA_030775105.1 Pseudomonadota bacterium
GGCCACCGGTGCCGACGCCGGCACCGGTGCGGGTGCGGATCGTGATCGGCACGTGCGTCTGCCCGCCGGACATGAAGCGCAGCTTCGCCGCATGGTTGACGATCTGGTCCATCGGCACGGTGATGAAATTCATCAGCATGATTTCGGCGATCGGCCGCATGCCGGCCAGCGATGCACCGATCGCGGCGCCGACAATGGCCTGCTCGGAGATCGGCGTGGTCTTGACGCGGTCGGTGCCGAACTTGGTCGACAGGCCCTTGGTGACCTTGAAGATGCCGCCGCCTTCCTCGTCGCCGATGTCCTCGCCGAGCGTGATGACCGTCGGGTCCATCTCCATCGCGTCGTGCAGCGCACGCGAGAACGCTTCGGTGAAGGTGATGACCTCAGGCTTCGCAGCCGTATCCGTTGCGGTTGCGCTCATGCCACGGCTCCATAGACGTCGATATCGATTTCCGACACATCCGGGAACGGACTGTCGGCAGCGAACTGTAGTGCGTCGTCGATCTGCGCATTGACCTCGGCGTCGTAGGCGTCCAGCTCGGCCTCGGTGGCTGCACCGCCGCTCAGCACTGCAGCGCGGGCGATCGGCATCGGGTCGCGCGCCATGTGCTCGTCGTATTCCTCTTTCGGAATGTAGGCCCCCGGATCACCGAAGTAGTGCCCCATGAAGCGGAAGGTCTTGGCCTCGATCAGCGTCGGGCCTTCGCCGGCACGCGCACGCGCGACGGCTTCACCGGAAGCGCGCCACATTGCTTCGGGATCGTTGCCGTTCACGGTGACGCCGAACATGTTGTAGCTCGCGGCGCGATCGCCGATGTTGTCGACGGCCGTGCACTTCGCGTACTTGCTCGACTCGCCGTACAGATTGTTCTGGCACAGGAAGATCACCGGCAGCTTCCACAGCGACGCCATGTTCAACGCCTCATGGAACGCACCGATGTTCGACGCGCCGTCGCCGAAGGTCACCAGCGTCACGCGCCCGTCCTTCTTGAGCTGTGAAGCCCACGCCAGGCCGTTGGCAATCGGCAGGCCGCTGCCGACGATGCCCGTCGTCACCATTACGCCCGAATCCGGGTGCGTGATATGCATCGGGCCACCCTTGCCTTTGCACGCACCGGTTGCCTTCGCGTAGTACTCGGCGAACAGCGGTCGCAGTGGGATGCCCTTGGCGAGCTGGTCATGGATACCGCGGTAGGTCGTGACCAGATAGTCGGTCGACTGCAGATGCACGCCCATCGCAGCAGCCAGAATCTCCTGGCCGCGCGGCGAGTAGTACACCGCCGCCAGACGGCCCGAACGCAGCAGGCCACGGAAGCGCTCGTCGATCAGGTTGATCAGGCGCGCCTTGCGATAGATCGACAGCAGCGTTTTTGGCGAAAAAGCCTGGGTGGCAGTCATGCGCTCTCCTCGGAGTCCATATATTATCTAGACAACAATGCTGTTGATTATCTACAGGCCTCGCGCCGCTGTAAAGGCGAAAACCTGTCTGTGGTATGGCAGTTTGCAAATCGGAAAATCAAACATCGCGAAGATGCCAGCGCGAAGCACGATCATGCGCACGGATCGGTTGCGCTGTGCACGCTGGAATTGACCAGAACTGCTATATGATTTGATTGGTGAACTTGATCTCCTGCATTGCCGCACTCCCGACTCCGCAAACAGGCTCCCGATGAGGCAACCCTCGAAGAACGGAAAGAAGTCCGGGAGCACACCCGGCAAGAGCGCCAGCAAGACACCGATCGAGCGTCGACAGTACGAAAGCCCCTTGCGCAAGCAGCAGACCGCAGACACGCGCGAGCGCATCATCACCGCCGGCGCAGAGATTGCGCACAAACTGCCCAGCTGGGACTGGAGCGCAATGACCTTCAAGGCGGTCGGCGAGCGCGCCGGCGTCAGCGAGCGCACCGTGCATCGCCATATCGCCACCGAACGGCTGTTGCGCGATGCGGTGCTGCAGCGCCTGTTCCAGGAATCCGGCATCAGCCTCGACGGACTGCGGCTAGACAACTTCGCCGGCATTGCAACGAGCGTCTACCGGTACATGTCCTCATTCACCGTGGCGCAGACCGCGGTGACCGATCCAAGCTTCGCCGCACTCGACCAGCATCGGCGCGCAGCGCTGGTCGGCGCCGTCGTTCATGCAACGCCGGGCTGGAACGAAGGCGAACGCGAAATCGCTGCAGCGATGCTCGACATCCTCTGGCATCCGCCGTTCTACGAACGACTGACGACCGGCTGGCAGTTCGACGCCAAGCGCGCCACCCAGGCGATCACCTGGATGGTTGGGCTGTTGCAGCATGCGGTCAAGCAGGACTTGCGGCCGGGGGCGGTGGCGGCAAAGCGGTCGAAGCAATAGGCACCGATATCGCCGTTCCGTCATTCCCGCGCAGGTGGGAACCCAGCTTCTGAGGTCAGTACAGGTCTCTCGATACACCGCGCTGCGCGCGGCACTCGAGACGAACGGGGTGTGGTGAAATCCCTCGAGACTCAACAAAAATCCGTTCGCATCGAGTGCCGCGCCAACGGCGCGGTGTATCGAGATTCCGGTGCGAACTTAGAACTGACTCGCCGGTAATCTCACGATCAAGCCATCCATCTCCGCCTTCACCAGAATCTGACAGGTCAGGCGGCTGTTCTCGAGCACATTGAGCGCACCGTCGAGCATCATGGTTTCGTCTTCGGCCATTGGCGCGAGCTTGCAGGTCCACGCCGGATCGACATAGCCGTGGCAGGTCGCGCAGCTGCAACAGCCGCCGCAGTCACCGACGATACCGGGGAGCAGGTTGTCGACCGCCGTCTGCATCACGCTTTTGCCGACTTCGGCCTCGATAAGGTGCTCTTTACCGTTGTGCTCGATGAACAGAATCTTGGGCATGTGAAGCTCAGAGCGGGTGATAGCGGACGCGAACTTAATCCTTGACGCCGGTAAACGGGAACGAGCCCATGAACCCGGCCTTGGCCTTGCCGCTCATGGTCGTGCCGTCGACGGTGCCGGAGAACTCCACCTTCATCTTCATCGGCTTGGTGATCTGGTTCACCCAGAAGATCTTGCCGTTGTCGATCTTCGCATCGAGGATGTCCGCGGTCATGCCCCGGCCGCTCTGCGTGCCGCTGAGCTTGCCGCCATTGCTTCGCAGCACGAGCTTTGTCGATTCTGCGCCGGTCGGCCCCTTCACCGTGATCGTCCAGCTGCCGTCGAGCATCACCGGTGCGGCTGGTGGTGGGGCTGCGGGTTCGACTGTCGCAACAGTGGCCGTGCCCGCCGGACGCTTGCCGCCGATGTGGGCCGGCATGGTTTCCCAACCACGCACCGTCGAGGTCGGTGACAACGTCGCCTTGTCGACATCGACATCCCATTCCGGGAAGCGCTTGAGCACTTCTTCGAGCGCAATGCGGCCTTCAAGACGCGCCAGCACTGCGCCGACGCAGGCGTGGATGCCGTAGCCGAATGCCAGGTGCGGACGCTTCTCGCGGTGGATGTTGAACGTGTCGCCATTCTCGAAACGACGATCGTCGCGATTCGCCGAACCGGTCAGGAACATCATCGCGTTGCCCGCAGCGATCTTCCTGCCGTGGACCTCGACATCGCGATTGATGTAGCGCGCCACATGCGGTGCCGGCGGCTCGAAACGCAGGATTTCCTCGATGGTCTGCGGAATCAGGCCCTTGTCGGCAACGATCTGGCGGCGCTGATCCGGATGTTCGGCGAGCACCTTGCCGGTCCAGCCGATCAGGCGATTGGTTGTCTCGTTGCCGGCACCGGCGAGCACGTTGACCAGGGTCAGCACCTCGTCGCGCGTCGCGCGACGCATTGCACCGGTCTCGTCCTTGAACTCGGTGTTCAGCAGCTCGGTGATGACGTCATCCGACGGATGCTTGATGCGCCAGTCGATGTATTCCTCGAAGCCTTCGCCATAGTTCGCCGAATCATGGGTCATCGGCTTGCCGGCTTCGGTGCGCATCGTCGCGTCGACGCGCTTGCGCACCGCTTCGTGATCCGCTTCCGGAATGCCGAGCAGCATGCCGATGACACGCATCGGCATCTTCGCGCCGAGATCGGCAATGAAGTCGAAGCTCGTGCTGCCGACCAGCGGATCGAGGCAGGCTACGCAGCACTCGCGGACCTTGTCCTCCAGAGAGACCATGCGCTTGGGCGTGAACAGGCGCGCGAGCAAGCCGCGGTGTGCGGTGTGGATCGGCGGATCCTCGAAGATCAGCACGCCCGGCGGAAACTCGGCGTTGGCCTTGATGATCTCGATGATCGCGCCACGCCCGGACGTGAAGGTTTCCTTGTCGGCCAGACCCTTCTCGACGTCGGCGAAACGGCTCACCGCGTAGAAATCGTGTTCTTCGTTGTAGTAGAGCGGCGCTTCTTCACGCAGGCGGCGGAACACCGGGTATGGATTGGCCGTGATGTCGACCTTGTACGGATCGTAATAGACCGGGCTGGATGCACTGCTCATCGGGCGCTCCTTGCATACCTTAATTGATGTCATGACAATGACGTTAATATGCAGAAGGGTCAAGCAGAGGCATTCCGCATGTCGCTTGGGGTCAAGAGGTACTGCGCGGTTATCGGCGAATATACATATCTAAGGAACCTCTGAAGCAGTCCATCCCCAAATCAGACGATTCCGCTTTCCATCGACACAGCCTAGAGACAGCACGCCATGCAGATGACAGGACAGCAGCGGATTCCCGCTACCCGCCAGCAGGTCTGGAATGCGCTGAACGATCCCGACGTGCTCAAGCGCTGCATTCCGGGTTGCCAGTCGCTGAGCAAGGAATCCGACACGCGCCTGGTCGCGACGGTCGAGATCAAGATCGGCCCGATCGGCGCGCGCTTCAACGGCACGGTCGAGCTGTCGGACATCGTCGCGCCGGACTCGTACACGATGACCATCGAAGGCCAGGGCGGCACGGTGGGCTCGGTCAGGAGCATCGCCAAGGTAAGCCTGTCGGACGGCGAAGATGGCGTGACCGTGCTGTCCTACGACGTCGACGCCCTGGTCAGCGGCCGCCTCGCCCAGCTCGGCGGTCCGATCATGGACGCCACCGCCAAACAGCTGGCCGCACGTTTCTTCGGCCAGTTCGGCAATGTCATCGCCGGCCCCGCTCCCGCCGCCGCAGGCGCCGCCACGGCTGGTGCAAAGCGCGCCACCGGCACTGCATCCGCAGCCGGCGGCTCACCGATGGTCTGGTTGCTCACGCTGGTCGTGTCCGCACTGGTCGGCTATCTGATCGGTCACAGCAGCGGCGCCGCGGAACATTCGGACTGGATGGGCATTGCCATCGGCCTGCTGCTGCTGATCGTCGGCGCTGCCGGTTTCGAGTTCGGACGCCGCTCCGCGACGCCCACCATCACGCTCGACGCCAAGCTGCTCGCACAACTGCTGGAGGACAAGCGGTGAAGCCGGCACCGTTCGACTATTTCGCGCCGGACTCGATCACCGAAGCCTGTCAGTTGCTGACCGAAGCCGGCGGCGGCGCGACGATCCTCGCCGGCGGCCAGACGCTGATACCGCTGCTCGCGCTGCGCATGAGCCAGCCCTTCATCCTGATCGACATCACCCGCATCGCCGCGCTCAAGGGCGTGTTGCGCAATGCCAACATCACGCGCATCGGCCCGGTGCTGCGCCAGAACGAAGCTATTGCCGATGCCACGCTCGCACAGGCGCAGCCGCTGATCGTCACCGCAACCAAACACGTCGGCCATCACCAGACACGCAACCGCGGCACCATCGGCGGATCGGTCGCGCTCGGCGAACCAGCCGCCGAACTGCCGGCGACGATGGTCGCGCTCGGCGCATCCATTGAAGTGCAATCGACGCGCGGCACCCGTCGCATCGCGGCGGAGGAACTCTACTTCGGCCCCTACGCCACCGCGCTGGAACCGGATGAGCTGCTGACCGCGATCCATGTACCCGAGTGGCCGGCGGGCACCGTCTGGCTGTTCCGAGAGATCGCGCAGCGTCCCGGTGATTTCGCGCTCGTCGGCCTGAGCGGCGCAATCACCGTGCAGGACGGCAGGATCACGAAGGCCGGCCTCGCCTGGTTTGGCATGGGCCCGACACCGGTCAAGGCGCGCCAGGTTGAAGCCGCACTACTCGGCCAATCGATCACCGCACTAGACCCGCGCGCGCTCGCTGAACTCGCAATCGCCGACACCGCGCCCTTCGACGACCAGCACGCCACTGCGGAGTACCGGCGCACGGTCGGCAAGCGTGTGTTCGCGCGTGCGCTGAGTGAGACACTGAATCTGAGGGCGGCGGCATGAGCGCGCTAATCGAGTGCTTTGAAACTATCGGGTGCACCCACACTCCGTTCGCCTCGAGTGCCGTGCGCGACGCGCACGGTGTATCGAGAGGCCGCCATTTCAGCTCAGGTGTCTCGATACACCACGCGCAAGCGCGCGGCACTCGACACGAACGGAATATTGGGAAGGGCCTCTCGCAACTTGTCTGCTGGTTGGGCGACAAAACCAGAGATCGCGCGCTCAACGCGAGGACCAGCGCATGAGCCAGCACCAGATCAATCTCAACATCAACGGCCGCGCACATACGGCCAACGTTGAAGGTCGCCTCACGCTCAGCGATTTCCTGCGCGGCAATGCCGGCTACACCGGCGTGCACGTGGGCTGCGAACACGGTGTCTGCGGTGCGTGCACGGTCATCGTCGACGGCCAGGCCGTGCGCTCCTGCCTGATGCTCGCGGTGCAGGCCGACGGCTCGAAGATCACCACGGTCGAAGGTCTCACCGCCGAAGATGGCGCACTGCACCCGGTGCAGCAGGCGCTGCGCGATGAGTACGGCCTGCAGTGCGGCTTCTGCACGCCGGGCATCGTCATGACGCTCGCCGCGCTGACCAGCGGCGCAAGCAAACCCAGCGGCGACACGCTGGTGCAGGCCATGTCCGGTCACATCTGCCGCTGCACCGGCTACCAGGGCATCCGCCGCGCCGCGCTGAAGCTCGGCGGAGACGCGGCATGAACTCGCCAGAGACGCCCACCGCCGGGCGCTACATCGGCCAGCGCGTGCCGCGCAAGGAAGACACGCGCCTGCTGACGGGCCGCGGCACCTTCGTCGATGACGTCGGCCTGCCGGGCATGCTGCAGGTCGCGTTCCACCGCAGCCCCATCGCACGCGGTCGCATCAAGTCGATCGATCTGTCCGTCGCGCGCCAGCTGCGCGGCGTGCACGCCGTGATGACCGCCGAAGACATCGCGCGCTTCAAGGTCGACATGCTGAGCTTCTTCCTCGCCGCGCCGGTCGTGCCGGTGCCGGTGCTGGCAACCGACTGCGTGCGCCACGTCGGCGATCCGGTCGCGATGGTGATTGCGGAGGATAGCTACATCGCCGAGGACGCCGCCGGGCTCATCGTCGTCGAGTACGACGAAGAGGATCCGGTCGTCACGCTGGCCGATGCGAAGACCGGGCCGCTGGTTCATCCGGACACGGATTCCAATGTCGCGGCCGCGACCGGTTCCGAAGATCTCGACGAAGAGCTCGAAGCGCAGCTCAGCGCTGCGCCGCATCTTGTCAGCATCGAGTTCAAGCACCAGCGCATTGCGCAGTCGCCGATGGAACCGCGCGGCGTCGTGGCCGCACCGCAGGGCTCCGGGGAACTGACCGTCTATCTGTCGTGCCAGGGGCCGCAGCTGTGTGCGCGCTGGTTTGCACAGGCCTTCGGCATGCCGCAGACCTCGATCCGCGTGATCTCCAAGGATGTCGGCGGCTCCTTCGGCCTCAAGGGCCAGCCGTGGCGCGAGGAAGTCGCGACCGTGCTCGCCGCAATGATCCTCAAGCGCCCACTCAAGTGGATCGAAGACCGTCTCGAGAATCTGACGTCCGCGAACCAGGCCCGCGAACAGGAGATCAAGCTGCGCCTTGCCCTCGACAACGACGGCAACCTGCTCGCCTCGCACGCCGAATACGGCATCAACAACGGCGCGTATCCGCAAGGTGCGGACAGCAACATCGCGGTGATGATGTTCATCTGGGGCGCGCACAAGCTCCCGAAGTTCGATTTCTATTCGCGTGGCTGGTTCACCAACACCGTCGGCCTCGCTGCCTATCGCGGGCCGTGGGCCATCGAATCGCTGGCGCGTGAAGTGCTGCTGGATCGCGCCGCGCGCCAGATCGGCATCGACGCCATCGAACTGCGCCGCCGCAATCTGATCCGCAGGACCGACCAACCCTGCACCACGCCGATGGGCCTGGAGCTGGAAGACATCAGCCCGGCGGAATGTCTTGACGTGCTGCTGACCAAGGTCGACGTCGCCGCGTTCCGTGCCGAACAGGCTGACGCGCGCAAGCAGGGGCGTTATCTCGGCCTGGGTTTCGCGACCTACATCGAACCGACAGCCGGCAGCACCGGCATCGCCGTGCTCATCAGCGAGTCGGCGCACATCCGCATCGACCCGACCGGCAAGGTCAGCGCGGTCGTGTCCACGCACTCGCAGGGCCACAGCACGCAGACCACGATGGCGCAGGTCATCGCGGAGCGCCTCGGCGTACCGTTCGACGATGTCAGCATCTATGAGGACGACAGCTCGCGTGGCGGTTACGGCTCCGGCGCCTACGGCAGCCGTCAGGCCGTCGCCGGTGGCGGCGCCTGCATCCGCGCCGCCGATCTGCTGGTCGAGAAGATCAAGCTGGCTGCATCGCATCTGCTCAACTCGGCGACGGAAAACATCCTGCTGCGCGAAGGCGTCATCCATGTGCTGGGTGGCGAGAAGCCACAGAGCGTGACGCTGCGCGATCTCGCCGACATCGCCTACGGCGAACCGGAGCGCCTGCCCGAAGGCATGGAAGCCGGCCTCGAAGTGCAGTACCGCTATCGTCCGCCACCGATCACGATGACCAGCGCTGCGCATGCCTGTGTCGTCGAAGTCGATGCGGATACCGGCTTCGTCAGGATCAAGCGCTGGGTGTCGAGCGAAGACTGCGGCGTGATGATCAACCCGGCAGTCGTCGAAGGCCAGATCGCCGGCGGACTCGCGCAGGCCATCGGCAGCGTGCTGATGGAAGAGGTCTCGTTCGACGCACGCGGCAATCCGACGGCAGTCACGTACAAGGATTACATGCTGCCGACGATCTTCGACGTGCCGGATTTCGAATACAACCACGATGCATCACAGCCGTCGAAAGCCGAAGGCGGCTTCCGCGGCGTCGGCGAAGGCGGCTGCATCGTCGGTCCGCCGACACTCGTCAACGCGATCGCCGATGCGCTCGCACCGTTCGGCGAGCTCAAGCTGGAGTTCCCGCTGACACCGTCGCGCCTGCTCGCGCACATCGAAGGTCGTCGCGAGATCGCCGAGCATGCTGCACCTGCGCCGACTGCAACGGTTGTGAAAACACCGACACCGTCCGCCGAAGCATCGGTGCACAACGAGTTCACGCCATCGGCACCGCAGGAAAAGATCGTCAGCAATACGGCGGTCCAGATCGACGGCGACTGGAAGTTCGTGCTGTCGACGCCACTCGGCCCGCAGGCCTTCACCGGCCGCATGAGCACCGAAGGCAACGCGCTCACCGGCGTGTTCATCATGAACATGGACGAAGCCCACTTCACCGGCACGGTCAACGGCAACCACCTCGTGTGGGATCTGAAGGTGACCAAGCCAATGAAGATCACACTCAAGTACGAAGCGCACATCGAAGGCAACAAGCTGACCGGCAAGTGCAAGATGGGCATCTTCGGCACTGCAAAGCTGGTCGGCGAGCGCGTGTAGCACAATAGGGCCATGACGCCCCATGAATTCACCGACCTGCACGCTGGCCTGCTGCGCCTGCAGGCCGGTGGATTTGTCGGCGGCGCGGCACTGGCGACGCTGGTCCAGACCCGCGGTCCGGTATTCCGC
>JALYJV010000422.1 GCA_030775105.1 Pseudomonadota bacterium
GTTTGAAGTCGAATGGGTTCGCAGTTGCGCCGAGGGCCAGGTGCGACTCCGGGACGATGCGGAAAACAAAGGTCGGATAGCCGCAATATTGGTTGACCTCGTGCTGCCTGACAGTTCCGGAATCGAGATGTTCGATCAACTGTATCTCCAGGCGCCTCAGATTCCCATACTCGTACTGTGCGACTCGCAAAACGAGGAGATTGGCAAGCTCGCCGTGCAGCACGGCGCGCAGGACTACCTGCTGAAATCCCGCCTAGACACATACCTGCTGCCGAAAGCCGTCGGCAGCATGATCGAGCGCGCAGCAAACGTGGAGGCCTTGTTCGAGGAAAAGGAGCGGGCGGAAGTCACACTCAATTCCATCGGGGACGCCGTCATGAGCACCGACGTCTGGGGCAATGTGACGTACCTGAATGCCGTTGCTGAGCTTCTGACGGGGTGGTCATGCGAGGAGGCCAAGGGTCATCCGGTGGAGGAAGTGTTCCGGATAGTAGATGCCGATACGCGCGAGGCAGTGCCTAATCCCATGAAACTGGCCATCACGCAAAACAAGACCGCCGCGCTCACGCCAAACTGCATGCTCGTCCGGCGGGACGGAGTCGAATCCTCGATTGAGGACTCGGCCGCTCCGATCCACGACCGGCGCGGCACCGTGACCGGAGCCGTGATGGTGTTTCATGACGTGACAACGGCGCGCGCGCTGTCCCTGCGGATGGCCTATCTGGCCCAGCATGACAGTCTCACTGACCTGCCCAACCGGATCCTGCTGGCCGACCGATTGAAACAGGCCATGGCGCTGGCACACCGGGCCAGGCGGCAGCTGGCACTGCTTTTCCTCGACATGGATCGCTTCAAGCACATTAACGATTCCCTGGGTCATACGATCGGCGATCGCCTGCTGCAATCAGTCGCGACTCGTTTGCGGGCGTGTGTGCGCAGCAGCGATACGGTCAGCCGGCAAGGGGGAGATGAGTTCGTCATCCTTCTCTCGGACATTGCGCGCCCAGCGGATGCGGAAATCAGCGCCGAGAAAATCCTGGTGGCGCTGGCCTCGCCCCATTCAGTTGACCACCACAACCTGTACGTCTCCGCAAGCATTGGTATCGCCACATTTCCGGACGATGGTGTCGATGCGGACACTTTGCTGCAGCACGCGGATCTTGCGATGTACCAAGCCAAGGCGAACGGGCGTAACAATGTCCAGTTCTTCAAGGCGGCGATGAACGCCCGTGCGGTTGAGCGGCACTCCGTTGAGGATGGCTTGCGCAAAGCCTTGGAGCGCAATGAATTCGAGTTGTGTTACCAGCCAAAGGTCAATTTGGCGACCGGCGCAATGATCGGTGTCGAAGCATTGATCCGATGGCGTCACCCGCTACGCGGACTCGTGCCTCCCGCACAGTTCATACCAATTGCGGAAGAATGTGGTTTGATCGTGGATATCGGCCGTTGGGTCTTGCGCGAAGCCTGCCGCCAGGCTCGTGCCTGGCAGGACGCCGGGCTCCCCCCGACATGCCTTGCGATCAATATCTCCCCTGTGGAATTGCGAACAAAGGATTTTGTCGCCGGGGTACGCGCGATCCTGACCGACACGGGTCTGGATCCGCGTTGTCTCGAAATTGAGGTGACGGAGACTTACCTGATGGAAGCCTCCGGGTCCACAGGGAAGGTCCTTCGAGCCCTCAAGGATATGGGCCTGCAGATTGCGCTCGATGACTTCGGTACGGGCTATTCGAGCCTGAGTTTTCTGCGACGATTCCCCATCGACACGTTGAAAATCGACCGGTCCTTCGTTCGCGACATGACCACCGACGCCGACGATGCCAGCATCGTCCGCGCTGTGATCGGCATGGGCGAAAGCCTGCATCTCCAGGTCGTGGCCGAAGGTGTCGAGACGCGCGAGCAGCTGGCGTTTCTCAGGCGACACAGCTGTCCCGCAGGGCAGGGGCTCCACCTGGGTCGGCCGGTTGTTGCCGCGGAATTCGCCGAGATACTCGAGCGCAGTGTCGCCAGGGTTGCGAACGCCTGAAGCGACCAGGTCACCGCATGGATGAACCGGCCTTTTTCAGGATGTCGTTCAATGCATTGCCTTCGCCGAGCAGACCCCCGAGCAGCCCGCCGAGCCCGCCGCCCGCCGAAGAGGACTGAGCAACCTTCCCGGCACCTGCGCCGCTTCGCTGCTTGGCCATATAGCCGGCAACCAGCATCGCAATGATCGGCAGCATCTTCTTGAGCAGTGCCGGGTCCAGGCCCGACTTCGAAGCCGCATTCTGTGCGACGGTCCGACTCACGTCCTTGGATCCGAAAATCTGGCCGAGCACGTTGTTGCCGCGGCCGACATCAGTCGGCTGCGACGCAAGTACGTTGTCGAGGAGGCCGCCACCGCCGAGTTGCCCGAGCAGGCCGCCGAGTCCCTCGAGGCCGGTGGGTTGCGACTGCGCCTGATTCTTCAATCCGCCGAGAATCGCCGGGGCAAGGGCCGAGGCGCCGCTCGCCGCCTGCTCCTCGCTGATGCCCAGTTCCTTGGCCATCGACTGGAGACCGCCCACCTGGGAGAGGATATCGGTGATGTTCATGTC
>JALYJV010000423.1 GCA_030775105.1 Pseudomonadota bacterium
TGTTCGCGCCCATCCACTGGAACCGCGCGTTCGCGTCCGATGCACGCGTCGGCGCGGTCGCGAACCCCGTGGTCGATCCGATCTCCGGCGAGCCGGAGTTCAAGCACACGCCGGTGCGTCTCGAACCCTTCCATGTCGACTGGTACGGCTTTGTGCTGTCACGCAAGCCCTTGCCGATGGGCACTGCAAATACCGCAATCTGGTGGACGGCGATCCAGGGCGAGCAGTTCCTGCGCTACGAAATTGCCGGTCGTGGTCAGATCGATGACTGGAGTGCATGGGCACGAGCCCAGCTCGGCGTTGACGACGACGCCGACTGGATTGAAGCCAGCGACACCGCCGAACAGCAATACCGTGCCGCGCACGTGGTCGACGAACGCATCGAGGCCTGCGTGTTTGTCTCGCCGCGCAGCGATGATCTGCCCGCACGCGAGTGGTTGTCCGGACTTTTTGTACAGACGACGCTCGAAGAGTTCGATCGCGTCGGCCTGATGGTCGGCCAGCCCGCGCAACCGGGCGCGGATCCGGGTCCATTGGTGTGCTCGTGCTTCGGCGTCGGGCGCAACGTGATCTGTACGGCGATCCGCGAAGGCGCACACAGTGCCGAGGCGCTTGGTGCCACTCTGCGCTGCGGCACCAACTGCGGCTCCTGCGTGCCCGAGCTCAAAGCCCTGATTGCCCTGACGCGGGCGGAGCTGGCAGAAGTCAGCTGATTGTCATATGGCACGCCCTTTGCTGGTTAACGGCAAGGGCCAACGACGGCTCCGTATGTGATGCGGACAAAGGCGCCCGCTCCCCGACATTTTTCGGAGCTGCGTCGTGTCATTAACTTCCAAAGCCGTCCGTATCGATCTGTTCAGCCTCGGCACGCCGCAGATGCGTGCATTCCATGTCACCTGGATGGCGTTCTTCGTGTGCTTCTTCGCGTGGTTTGCGATCGCACCGCTGATGCCGGTGATCAAGAGCGAGTTCGGTCTGAGCAAGGACCAGATCGCCAACATGAACATTGCCGCGGTGGCGGTCACGATCCTGGTGCGCCTGCTGATCGGGCCGCTGTGTGATCGTTACGGGCCACGCCTGGCCTACACCGCACTGCTGCTGCTCGGCGCGATTCCGGTGATCGGCGTTGCGACGGTCGAATCCTACGAAGGCTTCCTGTTCTTCCGTCTGTGCATCGGCGCGATCGGTGCGAGCTTCGTCATCACGCAGTACCACACCTCGGTGATGTTCGCGCCCAACGTAGTGGGCTCCGCCAACGCCGCAGCGGCCGGCTGGGGCAACGCCGGTGGTGGTTTCGCGCAGGCGATCATGCCGCTGCTGCTCGCCGCCCTCATCACCCTCGGCGTCGAACAGACCCTCGGCTGGCGCATGGCGCTGATCGTTCCCGGCGTGCTGATGATCGTGATGGCGGGTGTCTACTGGAAGTTCACTCAGGACACGCCGGAAGGCAACATCATCGAGCTGCGCAAGCAGGGTATCAACGCCAGCTCCAGCAAGGGCGGTGGCTGGGCTTCGTTCAAGCAGGCCTGCGGCAACTACCGCGTCTGGATGCTGTTCGTCGTCTACGCGGCGAGCTTTGGTGTCGAGATCACGATCCACAATATCGCCGCGATCTACTACGTCGATACCTTCAAGCTCGACCTCAAGACCGCGGGTCTGTGCGCAGGCAGCTTCGGCCTGCTGGCGCTGTTCGCCCGCGCACTCGGCGGTTACGTTTCCGATCGCATCGCGAAGACGCGCGGATTGGATGGCCGCACGCTGCTGTTGTTTGCCCTGATTGTCGGCGAAGGTATCGGCCTGATCGCCTGGTCGATGAGCGATTCGCTGGCGGTCGCGGTCACCATGATGCTGATCTTCGGCCTGTTCACGCACATGGCCTGCGGGGCGACCTACAGCCTCGTGCCGTTCATCGACCGCGGTGCACTCGGCGGCGTCGCCGGCATCATCGGCGCCGGCGGCAATGTCGGCGCCGTCGCGGCCGGATTCATGATGAAAGGTGCGGTCGATACACGCACCGGGCTGATGATCATGGGTGTTGCGGTCGTCTGCTGTGCGGTCTGCGCCATCGCAGTGCGCTTCAGCAAGGAACACAAGACACGCGAAGCCGATTTGTATGCACAGGCCGTCGACGCCCGCCGCGCCGCCAGCGAAGGCCAGCTCGCGCAGGCCTGATGCGATGGAGACTGCAGCGCGCATCTCTGGCGGCATCCTTGCCGGCGGCGAAGGCCGTCGGCATGGTGGAGCCGACAAGGCCTGGTTGATGTTCAACGGGCGCCCGCTGATCGCGCATGTGCTCGATCAGCTGCGCCCGCAGGTGGACGAGATCATCGTATCGGCCAACCGCAATGTCGATCGCCATCTGGCACTGGGCCTGCGCACGGTGCGCGATATCGAAGGAGCAGGGCCGCTGGCCGGCGTATGCAGAATGCTCCACGTCGCACGGCATCCATGGCTGCTGTGCGTGCCCTGCGACGCGCCGGCTTTGTCGAACGAACTTGCTGCACGACTATTTGCTGTGGCCATCGCACAGCATGTCGATGTTGTCGTCCTGCATGACGGTGAGCGTGCGCACCCGACGTTCTGCCTGCTACGCACCGACCTTGCCGCTGATGCGACACGGGTTCTCGCATCCGGGCAGAGTAGCCTGCTGCGCTGGCAGCAAACGCAGTCCATGGCCTGGCTGCGTGGCGCCGCGCCGCTCAACCTCAACACGCCGGAAGAGCTGCTTGTTGCCGAGCAGGTGTGCTGATGGGCCAGGCTCTGCTCATTGCCGATCAACTCAGCGCCGTGCGCGCGGAGCCCACGCTGCACGATGCGCGCGGACGCACCAAGCGCAAGCTGCGCCTTTCATTGACCGATCGCTGCAACCTGCGTTGCCTGTACTGCATGCCGGACAAGCCGAGCTGGCTACCGCGTGCCGAACTGATGCCGTGCGCGGAGATTGTCGACCTGGTGCGCGTATTCGTGCGTGACCTGGGCATCACCGAGATACGCCTGACTGGCGGAGAGCCCTTGCTGCGCGGCGATGTCGTCGAGATCGTTCGTGAGCTCGATGCATTGCGTGGCGACGGCCTGCAACGTATCGCGATGACCAGCAACGGTGGACTGTTGCCGCGCTACGCGAAGGAACTCAAGGCAGCAGGACTCGATGACCTCAACATCAGTCTCGATGCCATCGATCCGGAGGCCTTCAAGCGCCTGACCCGGGGCGATGTGCATGCGGTGTTGCGCGGCATCAGCGCGGCCCAGGCCGCCGGTCTGCCGGTCAAGCTCAACTGCGTCGTCGTGCGTGACTACAACGAAGACCAGATTCTGCCGCTCGCGCACTGGGCGCATGACGCCGGCCTGCCGCTGCGCTACATCGAGTTCATGCCGCTGGATGGCCGTGGCGATTGGAGCAAGGCTCGCGTGGTCACCGAGGCGCAGATCCTTGAGCATCTGCGGCCGTTCGGTCTGCTCAAGGCGCTGCCACGCGACCGCGATCCGGCGAGTTACTTCCAGCTCCTGGATGGCTATCGCATCGGCGTGATCTCGACGATCAGCAAACCGTTCTGTGCCAGCTGTGATCGCCTGCGTGTCGACGCGCGCGGCGCGCTGTACACCTGCCTGTTCTCCGCGCGAGGCCACGACCTGCGTTCGACGCTGCTGGAAAACGATGGCTCGAATGCCCTCGCCGAACTGATTCGGCTGCGCGTCTGGAACAAGGACGTCGGCTACGTCGCCAGTCCGGGATATGTCGAGCGCCCGATCACCATGCACCACCTCGGAGGTTAGTCAGGCAATGCAGATCGCGGTGCAGTGTTATGGCGTGACCAGCCGGCTGGCCGGTGCGAGTTCCCTGATGCTCCAGCTTGCGGAGTCGTCGGCCCTAGCCGATCGCTATCAGGCACTGGCGCCGACACTGCCGCGCTGCGCTTGTGCACTGGGCGATGTGATCGTCAAGCGCACGGCCATGTTGAACGACGGTGACGAACTGGCCTTGCTGCCACCCGTCGCCGGAGGCTGAGATGGCTTGCCGGATCCAGACCGCTGCCTTGTCGATGGACGCCCTGACGAGGGCGTCGAAACCGGCAATAGACAGGACGCGTTGGAGTACGAGCATCACGATCACAGGCCTTCGGCGGCCATCACCTGCCAGATCGAAAGCGAGCACTGGCAGCTCATGCGCGACCATGCATAGACATCAAAGAGTTCTTGTCCGTTGGCCGGCTGCACTGGAGGAGGGCGTGCGCGAATACCCCCTCGCGCCCGCTGCCAAATGCAGCCGGCCAGCAGACTCGTTGCCGTTCGTTGCGCGCGATCGTTGGGTCGGTGCCCGAGAGGTTCAAACATGATTGAAGCCATCGACGCGCGCCGTGAGCAGCGACGATGCTGATGCCCAATTGTTTTGCAATCGCTCGGCGGTCAGGCACGCACCTGCTTGATAATCTGTCGGAGGTGGACGCGCTGGTGCGCGTGCCGCGTCTGCACGAATCCGCGGGCGGGCGTCGTACTGCAGCGGCTGCGCCTCTAAAGTAGAGCCTCGAACAGGCGCAGCACTTCAGGATTCTCGCCGAGCTGTACGGTACCAGCCGCGCTGAAGCCGATGCGCTGCAACACGCCGATGGAGCCCGTATTCGCAGGCAGGGTGATCGCCAGCACGCGGCCGATGCCGAGTTCTTTTCTGGCCTGTTCCATGACCGCGCGTGCTGCTTCGACGGCGTAGCCCTTGCGGTGATGGGCCGAGAGATAGGCAAATCCCAGATCGATGCCCGGCAGCGTGTCGCGCCGGATCAGGCCGCAGATGCCGATCGGTGTGTCATCGTCGCGCAGGCTCACGCGCAGCATGCCGAAGCCATGCTTGTGCAGACTCGCGCGCGGGCCGGTGTCGATGTACCTGATCGCATCTTCGAT
>JALYJV010000424.1 GCA_030775105.1 Pseudomonadota bacterium
CCACATCGCCCGGCCCAATCACCGTTGCGACCATGCTCATCGAGTGCGGATCAGCGGAGGCGCTGCATGGAATGCCGAAGCGCAGCAGCTTGTGCTGGGCATCGTCGGCAACGATCGCTGAATTGCCGACGCCGAAGCATTCGATGCGCCTTGCCTCGGCGAGCAGGCCTACTGCACGCGCGATGGTCTGCGGATCGAGATGGTTGCGCACATCGATCAGCGCACCGATGGCGCGGTCGAACACTTTCGGAACCACTTGCTCCGAGGTGTCGTCGGCCTCGACACCACTATGCACATAGCGCACGCCAGTGGCGATACTCTGCGCGAGATGCAGCTTGAACTCGCGGAATCCGCTGAAACCGACTGCCGTCGCGAATCGCGCCACGGTCGGCTGGCTGACGCCGGCTAGCTGCGCCGCCTCAGCAATCGACCACTGCAGCGCGCGCGCAGGATCCTTGAGAATCAGCTCTGCAACATCGCGCTCCGAGCGCCGCAAGGTGGGCAGCGCATTACTGATGCGCGCAATCACGGCACCCTGCGCCGGCGCGATTGCCGCGCTTGCGGTGCGGCGCGTGCGTTTGAGCGCTGCGCTCATGGGCCGTGATACACGTGCACGGGCGTCCTGTCCTGACGCAGGATCGCGGCAACCGGGAGCTCGGCAACATTCGTCGCGGCTTCACCAGCACGTTCGAGTACGGCCAGCTTCTTCGCGCCCTGCACCGGCAGGAGAATCTGCCGCGCGCCGAGCACCACAGGCAAGGTCAGCGTCAGCCGCGTATGCGCTGCGGTTCGCGGACGGACAATAGCGACCTGCTCCAGGGTTTCTGCGTCGATCGCCGCGGCGGTTTCGTCGGCACCGGGAAACCAGGACGCTGTATGACCGTCGTCGCCCATGCCGAGCACGACGACATCGGCCGGCAGCGGCAGCCGCGCAACGCGCAGCCTCGCGCCGGCGAGTTCCGCCAGCGCATCAATGCCACCCTCTATCAACGGAATGAAGTGCACGTGCGCTGCGTTGCCCTGCATCAGATGCAGTCGCACCAAGGCGTCGTTGCGATCAGCCGAGTTCTCGGCGACACACCGCTCGTCTACCAGACCGACGGTGACCTTGGCCCATTCGATTTCGGATTGGCTCAGACGCTCGAACAGTGCGGCCGGACTGCGTCCACCGGACACGAGCAGCAGCGCCTGCCCGCGCTCCCTGATCGCGGCACGCATGGCCGTCGCAATATGCTGGGCCAGTGCCGCAACCATCACCGGCGTTGCGAGAAAAGCATGCTGCGAGATCGATGCCGGCAAACGCAGCGCAGGCACAGCGCTCATCAGGATTCCTCGTGCCAGGCGTGGTTTTCGCGAACGATCAGCGCATTCGCACTCGCCGGCCCCCAGCTCCCCGCAGGGTAATGCTTGAGCCCGGCAGGCTGGGCGCTCCACGCGTCGAGAATCGGCTCGACCCAGCGCCACGCCGCATCGACTTCGTCGCGACGCACAAACAGCGTGAGTTTTCCCCGCACGACATCCATCAGCAGGCGCTCGTACGCATCCCACGGACGCGTGTGATACGTGCGCGTGAACGACAGATCAAGACTGACCGGCCGTAGAGACATCTCTTCGCCAGGTACCTTGGCCATGATCTTGAGTCGCAAGCCTTCGTCCGGCTGCAGACTGATCACGAGGCGATTGCCCGGTCCGCCGGACGCGGCTCCCGGCAACAACACATGCGGCACATCGCGGAACGTGACGACGATCTCGGCGAGACGCTCCTGCATGCGTTTGCCGGTGCGCAGATAGAAAGGCACGCCGGCCCAGCGCCAGTTGTCGACGTTGGCCTTGATCGCGACAAAGGTTTCGGTGGCGCTGGCCGGCGCAGTGCCGGGCTCGTCGAGATAGCCGGCAACGGCCTGGCTGCCAATCGCACCGCTGCGGAACTGTCCGCGCACGGTCTTGGTTTCGATATCCGCCGGGGTCAACCTGCGCAGCGCGCGCAGGACCTTGAGCTTCTCGTCGCGGACGGCATCGGCATCGATGCTCGACGGCGGCTCCATGGCGACGATGCACAGGAGTTGCAGCAGATGGTTCTGCACCATGTCGCGCAGCGCGCCGATGCCGTCGTAGAACTCGCCACGGCTTTCGACGCCAACCGTCTCGGCAATCGTGATCTGCACATCGCGAATGCAGTTGCGGTTCCACAGCGATTCGAACAGCGCGTTGCCGAAGCGCAATGCGATCAGGTTCTGCACTGCTTCCTTGCCGAGGTAATGATCGATGCGGAAGATCTGATGTTCGGCGAATACCGCACCAACCTCGGCATTGATGCGCTCGGCCGACGCCAGGTTGCGACCCAAGGGTTTCTCGAGCACGACACGGCTGTGCGGCGTCACCAGATTGTTGTGCCGCAGGTGTCCGCAGATCGTCGAGAACAGGCCCGGCGTTGTCGCCATGTAGAACACGCGGGTACGGCCGGTGTCCGCGCCGATGCGTTCGATCAGCGGAACGTACTGGTCGGCAATCGCGCAGTCCATGCTGAGGTAGTCGACGCGTTCAGAAAATGCGGTCCAGTCGGCATCCTTGAAATCCTTGGACGTGATATGCAGGCGGCCGCTTTCCTCGGCCATCGCGAGGAACTGCGCGCGGGTGAGCTGCTGGCGACCGATCGCCAGAATGCGCCAGCCCAATGTGTCCTTGGTGTCGCGATGGCGGTGATACAGCGCCGGCAGCAGCTTGCGCATCGACAGATCGCCGCTGCCGCCGAAGATGACCAGATCGAATGATTCCTGACTCGACATCCTGCGCGCTCCTTGAGCCTTGGCGATGGTTACCGCCCCGGCGGGGCATTGATTGTGTAGTAATACTACCTCCAATTCTGAGGCCGGGCGGCATAGCCGTCAATGTCGATTTCCCCGGTTCCGGGCACAGCTTCTGCTGGGTTCAGGCGGGCTTAAGGGCCTGAATCCAGCCC
>JALYJV010000425.1 GCA_030775105.1 Pseudomonadota bacterium
GAGTGCGCCGGTGCAGGTTCGCTTCACGGGCGCATCGAGTTCCGCCGGGTGCTGCAGGCTGGCAAGCACGACCGGGTCGGTGACTTCAACGTCATCGAAGGCGACATGGAACAGGCGATAGTCGACCGGACCCGAAACAGCGCTGTCGCGCCGGTACAGCTCCAGCGCCTTGGCGAGCTGCTTGGTGCCCGAGATCGCATTCGACTCGTAGTCATCCTTGCCGCCGCCGCGCGTCGGATCGGGGAACGGACGTTCGAGGATGAACAGATTCGGTGACGCATCGCCCTGATCGGCCTGCGGGAACGCGGCGACGAAGCTGTCTGCGCCGGGCGTCGCGGCGTAGTTCGTCTTCATGATCTTCTCGAAGCCGAGCGACGCGTAACCCTTGTTGTCGGCGCTGACCAGATGCAGGTTCGAGCCGATCACCGTGCCATGCACGCCGAACCAATTGATCGCGCCGACCGCCGACCCATTGCCGCGCACGAGGTTGATCTGTACTGCGCGCTTGTTGTTGCGGATTTCTTCACCGCGCGCGTTGAGAAACTCGCGGCGCTCGGCTTCGCTGTTCATTTCGTAAGCCGTCGCCGAACGCTGGATGCTGGCGTTGAGCAGTTCGCCTGTTCCCAGACCGATGCGCGCGGTCTCCGGGTGCGCCTTGAGGTTCTCGTGCGCGAGCCTGATCGACTGGACCACACCGCCGGCGATCGCCTGGAAAGTGTCGTCGTCATAGCCGAGGTGCAGCAGGTTGTGGCCGAGGTGGTGCGAATAGCCCGCAGGGCCCTGGTGTGTATGCGTGGCCGAGATCATCAGGTTGTCACTGCCATACGCAGCCGCCAGATCCGGATCGTCCTGAATCGCGTCCAGCACGTACTGGCGCAACGCGCCGGTGATGATCGCGATGTCCGCGACGACCATCATCACACGCTTGCCGTTGCAGGGCGACTCGATCGCGAAGGCGCGCGAGATCTGACGGGTATGCACGCCGCCGAAGACCTGCGCCGGATTCTCCCAGCCCATGCCACTGGTGTTGGCGACGACGCCGGTGATGTCGTACAGGCCGCTGCCGAAGCGGAACTGCTGATTGCCGGCGCAGGACGAGGGACTGCCGACCGCCGGCACAGATACTTCCAGGCGGCCCGGTGCGTCGAGACCTTCGCCAACTGCGAGATAGGGGCTGTCCAGCACGCACTGCGCCAGCTGACGGTCGACAAATGCCCCGGTGGCGCCGCCACCGGAACCACCGCTGCCGACTGGTTGGCTGTCGCCACAGGCGCTGAGCAAGGCCAGACCCAGCAGACTGACCCATGAGCCAACTCGTTGTGCGCGCATGCCATTTCCCCGCGAGCCTTGCGGCTTCAAATTGAATACCGAGCCTAGCTTGTCAGCTGAGGCTGCGGAGCAGAAGCGGCAAATATTCCTCCATGCGTGGCCGGAATGCCGCGAATCACCGATGATCCGGCCGTTCCAGTGCAGTGCTATCCAGGGTGCCTCATGAAATCAGTGGTCTGTCAGAACGCCGAACTGCGCGTTGTTGAGCGCGCGGAACTGAAGCCGGCAAGGGGGCAGGTGCTGCTCAAGGTCTTGCGTTGTGGCATCTGCGGCTCGGACCTCCACCTGCGCCATCACTGCGACCACATGGCGCAGCTGGTGAAGCGTGCTGGCTATCCGCATTTCCCCAGCGCCGCCGAGGAGATCGTGTTCGGCCACGAGTTCTGCGGAGAGATTCTCGACTACGGTGCGGGTACGACCCGCAGGCTGAAGACCGGCACCCAGGTCTGCGCGGTGCCGCTTATGCGCAATGGCAAGGACATCGAACTGCTCGGCCTGTCGGCCCGCGTGGCCGGCGCGTATGCGGAGCAGGTGCTGGTACAGGAGGAGATGCTGGAGCGCGTGCCCAATGGCCTGCCGCCTGACCAGTCGGCGTTGACCGAACCGATGGCGGTTGCACTGCACGCGGTGCGGCGCAGCGAGATCAAGCGCAGCGACGTTGCCGTCGTCATCGGTTGCGGCCCGGTCGGGCTGGGCGTGATCTGCATGCTCCGCGCGAGCGGCGTGAAGACCATTGTCGCGAGCGACTTCTCCGCAGGCCGGCGCGAACTCGCCCGCCGCTGCGGTGCGGATGTCGTCGTCGATCCGGCGCAGGATTCGCCGTATGCCGGCTGGAAGCAATACGGCTTCACGGTGAAGCTCGCCGACATGCTGGAGCTCGGTGTCAGCACCCGCGAGAAGCTCGGCAAGCTGCCGGTGCCGTGGTGGCATACCTGGCGTGTGGGCGAGAAGCTCGGCCTGATGCCGAAACGTCCGGTCGTGTTCGAATGCGTCGGCGTGCCGGGCGTGCTGCAGAAGATCATCGAAGGCGCACCGCTGCTGTCGCGCGTGATCGTCGTCGGCGTCTGCATGCAGGCTGACACGATCGAGCCGTCGATGGCGATCAACAAGGAAATCGACATGCGCTTCGTGCTCGGCTACACGCCGCTTGAGTACCGTGACGCGCTGCACCTGATTGCCGAAGGCAAGGTCAGCTGCGCGCACATGGTGACGGGCACGGTGGGCCTGCATGGTGTAGACAAGGCTTTCTCCGCGCTGGGCGATCCCGAGCAGCACGCCAAGATCCTGATCGACCCGCAGCTCCAGACCGCAGACATCGCACTGTCCTGACGCGCCTGATCACAAGCGCGTCACACAAGTACCTGATCATTCAATTTTTTCCCACCACACGAAACCCATGCGCGCGCTCATCTTCTCCGCGGTTCTGTTACTGTCGGCCTGTGGCGGCACAGACAACTCGCCGGCCGCTGGCGATCCCGGATCCGACGGTGGTGATGACGGTGTTTTCCCGCCGGCCAGCCCGACTGACGGGATCTGGATGAAAGGCGACCTGCATCTGCACTCGCATCACAGTTCGGACGCCGCGGACAATCCGCTTAAGGAACTGATCGCCTTCGCCGAGAGCGTCGGCATGGACTACTTCATCGCCACCGATCACGACAATCACGTCGACGGCGACGTTGCGCATCACACCTGGGCTGATCCGGACTACAGATCCGATTCGATGGTCATGCTCTATGGCGCCGAATGGACGACGCACCGCGGCCACGGCAATCCGATTGCGACGAAGCCCTACGATCATCAGCGCCTGTACGACGTACGCGATGAGCGCGATGTCGACATCGGCAAGGTCGTGAAGGATCTCGGCATCCACATGTCGGCGAATCATCCGGCCGGCGCGGATACCTTCAGCTTCAGCTACGACTTCGTGCGATCGATCGAAGTCTGGAACTCGTCGATCTGGTCGAGGAACGACGGCTCCATGCTGGTCTGGGACGATCTGCTCAAGTCCGGTCGCAGGTTGACTGCGCGCGGCGGCAGCGATGCGCATCACAACGCGATGATCAGCCCGACAGAGTGGACGTCGAACTTCTTCGAAGGCTACGCCAACTTCGTCGGCACGCCGACGACCTGGGTCTACGCGCGCGAACGCAGTGCCGAGGCGGTGATCGAAGCGCTCGATAATGGCCGCGTGTCGGTCAGTGCGAATCCGCTTGCCGAGCGCGTCGAGCTGTATGCAGACACCGATGCGGATGGCGAGATGGATCTGATGATGGGCGACAACGCGCGGGCGCGCGGCGAGAACGTGAACTTCCGCGTCGATCTGGTCGGCGGCAACGGCCTGATTCCGCTCTACACCGTCGTGATCACCAAGGACGGCGCCGAGTTCGAGCGATTCACGACGGCGGCACGCAGCATCGAGTTCAACGACACACCCTCAGCCGAGGCACGCAGCTACTACCGCGTCGAAGTGCTGGGGCTGCCTACCCTGTATCCGCAGGTGCCGGGCAGCGTGCTGACCAGCGCGCGCATGATTGGGTTGTCGAATCCCATCTATTTCAACTTCGCCACGAACTTCTAGCGCGTGCGCAGCGTGCCCTTGACGGCCACGATGCCGTCGCCGTTGAGTTCGGTCGCAAAGCCCGCGAGCTGCAGGCGCGTCGCCACTTCATTCGGCACATCGCGCCGGCTGGTCAACTTGTTCGGCGTGCCGGTGTAGTGAAACAGCCGGCCGCGCGGCTTGAGCACGCGCGCGAGCTGGTTGTAGAAGGCCTGCGAATACAGTTCGCCGGCAATGCCGAAGCGTGGCGGATCGTGCAGCGCGGCGTCCACCGATTCGTCGGCGAGCGTGATGATCTGCTCGGAGACATCGGCATTGCTCAGGCTCAGCGGATTGCCGCCAGAGTGATCCGGCGACCAGGGATTGAGCGTGCGCAGCCAGATCACATCCGGATTCTTCTCGTAGGACAGCACGCGCTGTGCGCCATTGTCCAGGCACCACGCCGCGAAGTAGCCGAGGCCACCGCAGGTGTCGAGCACGACCTTGCCGCGCGGCTGGATCAGGCCGACCTTGCGCTCGGCATCCGCATACGGTGAGACACGCGCCGTCGGCAGCATCTTGATGCCGTCGATCTCGAAGGTCGGTGCGCCCCACTCGGTCGGCACCAGCTTGATCAGGGATCCGCTATAGCGCGAGACCGGCTCGAACTGCGCGCCATCCCAGTGATAGATCGTGCGGTCCTTGCAGGTCGCAGGAAACGGAAACTGCTGGCCGTTCCAGTGCCAGCCTGTTGCATCCACTTCCACCCGTGTCCTCGACCGATCCAGATCGAGCGAACATTCCAGGATGCTCAACCCGGACGAGCGCGCAGTAAGCAGAGCTTCGTGTTCGCGCAGCGTCAGCAGCGGACCCCGCTGCCGGGGCTCACTCGCCGCGGGCGCGATAGACCACCGCCTGCACGTGATCCAGATCGACGACTGCGTCGTAGAAATCCTTGTTGCTCAGTTCGACGAGCTTGACGCTGTCGGCCGTCGGATTCGCGACCTTGCCCGTCAGTTCGGTGCCCGAGGCGAGTACGACCGTGGCGCGCTTGCCATCGAGCTCCTTGAGCGCCTTGGCGACGGCGTCGTCGCCGGCCAGTGCCGCAGAAGCGGGCAGGGCAAGAGCAAACACGCAGAACAATCCGCTCAGCTTATTCATGGGCAACTCCAGGCTTGTGGCCCCATTAGCGTGGGCCCGGTAGGGGACACAGACAATACCTCAGCGTAAGGCTCAGGCGCCAAGCCGGGCGACAGCAGCCTGGAGGCGCGCGACGGTGCCATCGACATCCTTGAGCTTGTCGAGCCCGAACAGGCCGATGCGAAAGCTGCGGAAGTCATTGGGTTCGTCGCACATCAGCGGAACCCCTGCGGCGGCCTGCAGGCCCAGCGCGGCGAATTTCTTCGCATTGCTGATCTCGGCGTCAGCGGTATACGACACGACCACGCCGGGCGCTTCGAAGCCTGGCGCGGCAACGCTCGGATAGCCATGGCTGGTAAGCATCGCGCGCACTTTCGCGCCCAGCTCCTGATGCGCATTGCGCAGGGTTTCCAGCCCGCAGGCGAGCGTGTCATTCATGGTATCGCGCAGTTGCAGAAGCCCGGCGGTGGGCACCGTTGCGTGATAGGCGTGCGCGCCGCCTTCGTAGGCCTGCATGATCTGCAGCCACTTCTTCAGATCGGCGGCGAAGCTGCTGCTCTGGGTCTGTTCGACGCGGTTCTTCGCGGCGGCGCTGAGCATCACGAGCGCGGCGCACGGCGTGCTGCTCCAGCCTTTCTGCGGTGCGGTCAGCAGCACATCGATGCCGCAGGCCTGCATGTCGACCCAGATCGCCCCCGAGGCCACGCAGTCGAGCACAAGAAGTCCGCCGTATGCGTGGACCGCAGCGGCGACGCGTTTCAGATACTCATCGGGCAGGATGATGCCGGACGCCGTCTCAACGTGGGCTGCGAAAATCAGCGCGGGTTTCTGTCGGCGGATGGTGTCTTCAACAAGCTCGATCGCCGGCGGCGCGAACGGTGACTGTGGGGCGGTGCCGGCAGGCAAGGCTTTGAGCACGGTTTCGCGCGAAGGGATGCGTCCCATCTCGAAGATCTGCGACCAGCGATAGCTGAACCAGCCGTTGCGGATGACCAGGCAGTGCTGATCGGTCGCGAGCTGACGCGCTATGGCTTCCATACCGAACGAACCGCCGCCCGGAATGACGGCGACCGCATCGGCCTTGTAGACCTGCTTGAGCGTTGCGGAGATTTCGCGCATCGCCTGCTGGAACAGGACCGACATGTGATTGACCGCGCGGTCGGAAAACACCACCGAGTACTCGAGCAGGCCGTCCGGATCGACGGATTTGAAGTGACGGGACATGAGCGAGACTCCTGAAACTAGACCGGTGTGCGCGTGTTGCGCGCACGGCTTCTGACGCGGGAAACCGCAGATTGCGGCTGGATGATGGCAGCGACCATGTCGCTGAGTGCGGCGATGAGATCCGCGCGACTGACCGGCGGGCGCGACATGCCGAGCCAGCGCGAGATCGTATGGTTCATCGCCGTGATCGTGACGAACAGCGTGGCCGGAAGATTGTCCGTACGCACTTCGAGCGGGTGGTGCAGCACATAGAGTCGGCAGGCTTCCGACATGTGCTGCTCAAGGCGCCTGAACGCCTTGCGCGTGCGCAACTGATCGAGATGGCGCGACAGCTCGCGCTGGCAGGCGTTCTGCTCGGCAACATCGAGCACGGCTTCGAGGATGCCGCGGGTTGCGGTGCGCGGATCGCTGTCCAGCAGAGACGGCAGGCGCGCATCGACGGCATTGAGCATGCGCTGGGCGAACTGCTCCAGCAGCGCTTCGATGACGGCGTCCTTGTCGTCGAAGTACTGATACAGCGAGCCGACGCTGACGCCCGCAGCCTCGGCGATGTGATTGGTGCTGGTCCCATCCAGTCCGCGCTCGACAATCACCTGCTCGGCGGCCGCCAGCAGGGTGGCGACCATGTCCCGCGAACGCTGCTGGCGAGGTTGCTTGCGCATGGGATGCGAGTTGAATGCGAGTAACTACTCGCAATAGCCTAGCACGGTGGTCACCCCCGACTGCAGACGCGAGTGAAGAGATGGCCGACGGCCCGAGTCGCCAGGCGGTGATGATCGAGCGCGAGATTCCGCGTCGCCATGGTGCTGACCTGGCGACCGGCCGGCGCATGGCGGGCCCGCTCAGATGGCTCATCCGCGGCAATCCGGAACCGGATGGGGCGCAGTGGCGGGCGATGGGTGAGTCCTTGCTCGTCGGCGATCCGGCGATGGATCGCCTGCTCGACTGGATGCATCGCGCCGGCATGACGGCCGCGAGGCGGCAGTTTGATGTCGCGCTGAGCAAAGGCATTGCCTCAGTGCCCGACGCTCCTGCCGAGCTACGCGACTTCTTCACGCAGGTCGAAGCCCTGCCGCCTTGGGTAGACCCGGCAGTGCTCGCGGAAGGCGCGCGCTGCTGCGGCATTTCCGGCCTGCGCGGCATGGATGCCTTACGCGACATGGCGCTGATGGCCGGATACCAGGCCGCGGCCATCAACAAGACGCTGCTGCTCACCGGCGCGCTGCAGAAAGGCGCGCAACGACGCGTCGCCGAGACGACCAAATGGTGGATCGACGTGACGCGTCCCGAAGGCGTCGCCGTGCGTGCGCAGGGCTGGCGGACGACGCTGCAGGTGCGCCTGGTGCACGCGATGGTGCGCCGGCATGTGCAGCGCATGCCGGAGTGGGACAGCAGCTACTACGGACTGCCGGTCAACCAGTTCGACATGCACGCGACGTATCTCAGCTTCTGTGTGACCTTCCTGTTCGGCCAACGCCTGCTGGGTGTGCCGTTGAGCGCACGCGAGGGCCGCGCGGTGATGCACTTGTGGCGCTACATCGGCTGGCTGATGGGTGTTGACGAGCGCTGGCTGGTCGATACCGAGATGCAGGGTCGCATCGCGCTCTATCAGAACCTGCTCGCACAGGCGCCGCCGGATGAAAGCAGCCGGCAGCTCGGAAGACCGCTGATGAATGAGCCGCTGCTGCGTCACTACGGTCGCTTCCAGTGGCTGCGCGCGCATTACGACATCGCGCGGCACTTGAGCATTGAGCGCGCCTTCCTCGGCTATGCCGGAATGAAAGCGCTTGGCCTGCCGACACGGATATTGCCCTGGTATCCGGCACTCACCGTGGGCCCGCGACTGCTGAGCCACCTCGCAATCCGTGCCTTGCCGCGCGGTCGTGAATGGCTGATCGACCGCGGCCTGCGTCAGCAGTCCGCCTACCTGAAAGTCCTGTTCGGACCGTTGCGGCCGGACATCATCGAGCGCCTGCCGGTGTAGTCACGATATGAGGGCTGCCGGCCGCTGCAGACACTGCTAATGTCTGCACATGGATCTCTACCACATCGTGAACGGCCATCGTGTCAGCAAACTCGCTGCGGATGCGCCGATACCTAAAGAGGGGTTTGTCTGGGCCGACCTTGAGCGTGGCCAGGCGAGCAACTGGGCCGAGTGGGTGGGAGCGCAGCTGAGGCTCACCATCGACCCTCAGCATGTCGAAGACAGCATGAATCCGCAGCATCCATCGTTCTTCGATCACACCGCCGAGTACGACATGGTGATTTTTGAAGGATTCGGCCCCAAGGATGTTCCGTTTCCGATCGAGACCCGCGTCGCCGCATTCTTCGTCTTCGATCGCATGCTGGTCACGGTGCGCGCAGTCGACAACGTCAGCATACTTCGCGTGCGCGAACGCATACTGGACGGCCGTCTCAAATGTCCCAGCTCACCATTGCGCCTCGCGTTCACGATGATCGACACGATGGTCGATCGCTATCTGCGCATCCGTGCCCCGATGGACCAGCACCTGACCCATCTGCAGGACACCCTGCTTGATACCCGTGGAATGGAGCATGACTGGCGCGATTTGCTGACTGGGCGGCGCGAGGCGCGGCGGCTCGAATCGCTGTGCGAGAACCAGATCGAGGCGCTGGATGCCTGGCATCGCAATACGCGCTTCGAATGGAAGCAAACCGAGGAAGTGCGGCATCGCAACATCAGCGAGCACGTCAGTCGTGTGCTTGCACATGCCAGTGGACTTGAGCGCGATCTCGAAGCGGCGGTGCAACTGCACTTTGCCGCAGTCGCCTACAAGACCAACCGTGTGATGCAGGCATTGACCGTGCTGTCAGCGATCTTCTTCCCGCTGACTTTCATCGTCGGTGTCTACGGCATGAACTTCGACAACATGCCCGAACTGCGCTGGCACTATGGCTATTACAGCGTGCTCGGACTGCTCGCCGTGATTGCGCTGGGCCTGATCCTGTATTTCAAGCGCAAGCGGTTGTTCTAGTTTCTGGGGACTTCCCCGAGTCTCGATACACCGCGATGACGCGCGGCACTCGAGACGAACGGAGCTTGTTTGTGGCAACGCCACAAAACCCCGTTCGCATTGAGTGCCGGCGAAGCCGGTGTATCGAGATGCCGCAATGGACTCAGGCCTTCTTCTTCGGCAGCCAGGCCCAGGTCATCTCGCAACGGATCGGTTCTGCGCTGGACTGGTCGGTGACGATTACCGGCACCACAAGATGACCGCGCTCTTCGCCGGCAATGCGCTGGCGATCTGCAAGCGTCAGCGTGGCAACCGCGCGCAGCGTGCCGTGCGCCCGCTGCAGATAGTCGATGTGCATGGTCTTGAGCAGCAGCAAGGCGTGGTCCGGCACGTTCATGCCGAACACCGCGCCGGTCGCGGTTTCCGCGAGCAAGGCCATCGCCGCCGCGTGAACGCCGCCAATATGGTTCTGCACTTTGCGCCGGTTCTTCGCAATCACCACGGCGCGCTCTGCGCTCAGTGATTCAAAGCGCAGGCCGGCAGTGCCGGCAAAGCGCACCTGGGAGTTGAACAGCAGCGAGGTGGCACGACCCGCGAGGGGTGTGGGCAGGCGTTCAAGTACGCTGACGGCACGCGACAATCGGTTCTGGGTCATGCGGAGCTTCCGGCTTCGAGAGCAGATTTGCAGTTGCTGTATCGCTAGATTCTAGGCCTGCCGCTGGGGCATACCTTGGCTGCGCCGACGCTCAATGCTGGCGCTTCAGTGGCAGGCTCCCCGCGCTTCAGATGGGGCTGTGCGCAGGCTCATGGCAGTTGGGTCAGCCACGCTTCGCCGAGTCCGCGGCGTTTGCGTATATCACGCAGATCGGCCTGCGCGTTCTGCTTGCCCGGATAGGCGCCGCTGACGATGCGCCAGGTTCTCGCACCGTTGCTTTGCGATTCGATCACCTGCGCGTCGATCCCGGTCTTGCGCAGGCGCGCCGCTTCCTCGTTCGCTCGCGCGGCGTTGGCGACGGAAGCAAGGACGATGGTCCAGGCGGCAGGCGTCAGGCGCACTTCGCCGTCGGTGCTGACGGTGGCCGAGGAGGTGTAAGGCGTGAAGCGCGGGGTGTCACCGGCTGCGGCTGGGGGAGGCGCAGAGCTGGCGGTTTCGGCTGCAACCGTCTTCGCCGGCTTGGGGGCGGCAGCCGGCGCGACGTCGGCTTTGGCTTGCAATCCCGGGGGTGCGGCATAGCCAAATGCGAGTCGATCGTCGACTGTATCGGCGCGCCGGGCTTCATCTGTCGGGTCGCCCGGAAATGCAGTCAGCGCGAGGCGCGCGGCGATGGGGCCGGCGGTGTTCGGGTCAAGCACGGCAACGCCTGAATTGGTGGCGCGCACGCAGCTGCCGACATCCTCGAGCCGCAGCGGCCCGCTTGGCCCCTGCAGTTCGACCGCGCCGCCCAGCAGGCAGACCTCGTCGCCGGCGCTGCCGCGATCGATCCACACGGCTGCGCCGAAAATGCGGGCGCGCAGGGTGCCGACATTGAGGCGGATGTCGGCCGGCGGCAGGTCGCTGCCGCCACGGCTGTCGAGCTGCATGCTGCCGCTGTGGACGACCAGCCGCGCAAGCCCCATGCGCGCGGGCGGGTCAATCGCTTCGATGCTGTGAACGATCAGGCGGCTGTTGCGCCCCAGCGTGATCTGGCCGACCGGAGGCAACTGCAGGCCAAGGTGACCGCCGCTGCCGGTGCGGACCTCGTCGCCGGCCTGCACGGTATCCGACGGGCGCAGGCTGGCAACGCGGTCGCTGCGGATCAGATCGGCCTCGCCGCTGATCCGGCTCACGTCGAGCACGCGCTGTTGTGCGGCGACTGGCACCGTGCCCAGCACGGACATCAGCGCCATAACGAGAACCATCGCCCGCCGTGCTGCTCCAGATCCGATCATCACCGGCCATCTCCCCCGAAAAGCCCAAGGCCCCGTAAGAGTATGTCGTCGACCCCCGACCTGTCAGCAGCGCGCCGTCAGGGAGACGCCGAAGCTGTCGTCCTTCCCGCTTTTCCAGGAATGATGGGCGGACTTATTCAGGGGCCTTAGACATTTGCGCGCTGCTTGCCTACGATGCCGACGCAGCGCTTCGACAAGGTCGCCAACGAGCCGGGAAGCGGTTGCTCCAGACTTCCCGCGCACATCAAATCACCGAATCTTTCAGGGGCTCAATGAGCGGCATTATTGTTGTCGATCAACCTGCCGACTGGCCCGTCGACATCCCCGGCATTGTTGTGGTGACCGCCTGGGACTACCTGACCCATGAACTGCACACGCGCGCGCGACTGGCGCGCATCTACAACCTGTGTCGTTCCTTCGCGTATCAATCGACCGGCTATTACGTCTCCCTGCTCGCCGGTGCGCGCGGCCACAAGCCGTTGCCCGACATCACGACCATCCAGGATCTCAAGCTCGCCGACTCGCACCGCATTCTCAACGAGGAAGTCGAGGAGCTGATCCAGCAATCGCTGGCGCGCATCGGCTCCGGCGAGTATGTGATGAACGTGTACTTCGGCCGCAGCCTCGCCAAGCGTCATGAGCGTCTGGCGCGTGCACTGTTCAACCTGTTCCCGTCGCCGCTGCTGCAGGTCAAGTTTGTCTATCGAGGCGATGAGTGGCGGGTCGATTCGGTGGGTCCGATTGCCCTGGGTGAAGTGCCGGCGTCGCACCTGGAGCTGATGTATGAAGCCGCGCGCGACTATCTTTCGCGCAAGCGCAGTCCACGCCGACGGCAGGAATCGGCGCGTTACGACCTCGCTATTCTGGTCAACGACGAGGAAAAGGAGCCGCCGTCGAATGCGCGCGCGCTCAAGCTGTTCGAGCGCGCGGCCGAGGATCTCGGATTCGAAGTCGAATTTCTCGACAAGAGCGATTACGGCCATGTTGCCGAGTTCGATGCGCTGTTCATCCGCGAAACCACGGCGGTCAATCACCATACCTATCGTTTTGCACGCCGGGCTGCACGCGAAGGTCTGGTCGTCGTCGATGACCCGGTGTCGATTCTGCGCGCCGCGAACAAGGTGTTCCTCGCGCAGCTGATGGAGCGGCACCGGATTCCGCAGCCCAAGACCGTGCTGATTCACTCTCGCAATCTGAAGCAGGCCGCCTACGAGCTGGGTTTCCCTTGTGTGCTCAAGCAGCCGGATTCGCAGTTTTCCAAGGGCGTGATCAAGGTCGAGACCGCCGCAGAGCTGCGCGACAAGGCTAGCGACATGCTGGAGCGCTCGGACCTGATCATCGGCCAGAGCTTTGAGCCTACCGACTACGACTGGCGCGTTGGTGTGCTCAATGGCGAACCACTGTATGCCTGTCGCTATTTCATGGCCAAGGACCACTGGCAGGTGGTCATGCGTGGCGCGACCGGCGCCAAGGTTGAGGGTAACCATGAAACGGTGCCGCTGGATCTCGTGCCCAAGGCTGTGATCAGCATCGGCGTCCAGGCGGCTCGTGCGGTTGGCAACGGCCTGTATGGGGTCGATCTCAAGCAGTTCGGCAAGGTCGTCAAGGTCATCGAGGTCAACGACAACCCGAACATCGACTACGGCGTCGAGGATCTGGTGTTGCGCGAGGCTCTGTATCGCAAGGTCATGGAGTACTTCATTCAGCGCCTCGAGGCGCGAACGCGTTCATGAGCGCCGTGCCGGCCGCGACCATCCGGGCTGGCCGGGCGCAGGACCTCGACAGCATCCTTGCCCTGGAGGCGGGCTTCACGTCGGACCGCATGTCGGCCCGGAGTGTGCGATATTTTCTGACTGCGGACAGCGCACGCGTGCTGGTCGCAGAGATAAGGGGGCTGGTTGCAGGGGTCTTGATCCTCTTGCTGCGCCGAAACAGCGGCTGGGCGAGAATCTATTCAGTCGCGGTTGATCCGCGGCAGCGTAATCTGGGGTTGGGACGTCGTCTGATCGAGGCGGCCGAACAACAGGCACGGCGCGATGGGCGTCGCGGCATGAGTCTTGAAGTGCGTATCGACAACGCAGGCGCGCGCGCGTTGTATGCGCGCCTGGGTTATCAGGAGCACGCGACGCTGAGGGCGTACTACGAAGATGGTGCGTCCGGAGTTCGCTTGCGCAAGCCGGTTTAACATGTAGGCAGGAATTACGCTTGGATTGCAGCTCGAAACTGCACTAAGGTAGTCCTTCAAAGTGGAGGAGAAAACCATGAAATATGCATCGTGCCTTGCATTGGCCATGATGTTTGCGGCGGTTCCCGCCCTCGCAAAAGTCAGTGCGGATGAAGCGGCAAAATTGAAAACCACGCTGACGCCGATGGGCGGCGAGCGTGCCGGCAATGCCGATGGCAGCATCCCTGCCTGGGATGGCGGTCTGACCAAGTCGCCGGCGTGCTACAAGGGCATCGGCACCCGCTACTGCGACGCGTTCGCGGACGACAAGGCGCAGTTCACGATCACCAAGGCCAACATGGCGCAGTACGCGGCCAAGCTCAGTGAAGGCCAGAAGGCCATGTTTGCCCAGTACCCCGACTCGTACAAGATGAACGTGTTCCAGACGCGGCGCACGGCGGCGTATCCGGACTTCGTCTACGAGGCCACTTACAACAACGCCATCAAGGCCGAACTCGGCGGCGGTGGTGAAGCTATGGTCAACGCGATCATGGGCATCCCGTTTCCGATTCCGAAGAGCGGCGTTGAGCCCGTGTGGAATCACAAGGTCCGCTATCGCGGGGAGAGCGGCCAGCGCTGGAACAGCCAGGCTGCAGTGACAACTTCGGGGAGCTACAACCTCGTCAAGCTGCGCGAAGACGTGATGTTCCCGTACACCCGCAAGGGCGCGACACCGGAATCGCTGAACAACGTCATCATCTACTTCCTGCAGGTCGTCACGACGCCGCCGCGTCTGGCCGGCACGATCACCCTCGTCCATGAAACTATGGACCAGGTGAAGGAACCGCGCCGCGCCTGGCAGTACAACCCTGGCCAACGTCGTCTGCGCCGTGCGCCAAACGTGGCCTATGACAATCCGGGCACCGGTGCTGACGGACTGCGTACCAACGACCAGACCGACACTTTCAACGGTGCGACCGACCGCTACACCTGGAAGATCGTCGGCAAAAAGGAAGTCTACATCCCGTACAACTCGTACCGGATCCACAGCGACCAGTACAAGGTTGCCGACATTGTCAAGAAGAGCCACATCAACCAGGATCTCGCACGCTACGAGTTGCATCGCGTCTGGATCGTGGAAGGTGAGGTCAAGCCGACGACGACGCACATCTTCGCCAAGCGCCGCTTCTACATCGATGAGGACACCTGGCAGATCGCATTGGTTGACCTTTACGACCGCCGCGGTTCGCTGTGGCGCTGGCAGGAAGCCCATGCTTTCCAAGCCTACGACCAGCCGTTCCCGGGCGTGGCGATCGAGACGATCTACGACCTGCAGAACAACCGCTATCTGGCCCAGGCACTGAACAACGAGGATCCTGAAACCAAGGAAATTCCGTTCCCGGATGCGTACTTCGACCCGGCCAACGTGCAGAAGCAGGCCACGAAGTAAGTCGCCCCTGTTACAGGTTCCAAGCTGATCGAAGGGCCTCCATGTCGGAGGCCCTTTTTTGTGGACGCAGCTGAGTTACGTCTTCAATCATTGCGGATTCCAGGTTCGCTGCGGTGTCGCTTTTGCGACACCCTCGATACACCGCGCGCAAGCGCGCGGCACTCGAGACGAACGGAGTTATGTTGAGGCTGCAGAACTATACATACTCCGTTCGTCTCGAGCGCCTGCGAAGCAGGTGTATCGAGAGACCGCAAAGAACCGCACTCGCAAAAAAGGCGACCGACTTGCGTCGGCCGCCTGTTCGCTTTTGGCTTGCGCCGAAAGGCTTACTTCTTGGCTTCGTCCTTCTCGATCGAGATCAGCTCGACTTCAAAGATCAGCGTTTCATTCGGTCCGATCTTCACGCCAGCGCCACGCTCACCGTAGGCGAGTGCGGCCGGAATGACGAACTTGTACTTGGAGCCCGACTTCATCAGCTGCACGCCTTCGGTCCAACCCGGAATCACGTTGGCGAGCGGGAAAGTCACTGGCTGGCCGCGCGAGTAGGAACTGTCAAACTCTTCACCGTTGATCAGCGTGCCCTTGTAGTGCACGGTGACGCGGCTTTCGGCGGTCGGGTTTGCGCCCGTGCCTTCGGTCAGGACTTCATACTGCAGGCCCGATGCGGTCGTCTTCACGCCTGCCTTCTTGCCGTTCTCGGCGAGGAACGCATCACCCGCTTCCTTGGACTTTGCGGACTGCGCTTCACGTTCGGCTTTCTGGCGCTCCTGCATCTTCTGCGCAACGGTCTGCTTGATCGCTTCGCGGGCGGCGTCGTCGAGCTTCGGCGTAGCGTCGGAGAACGCGTCGTCGATGCCGGCCTTGAGCGCAGCGATATCCACGTCCTGCTTCACCGGCTGCAGCGACTTGCCCAGATCCACGCCAATGGCGTAGCCGAACTTTTGCGCATCGGATTCCAGTGCAGCCGTGGCGCTCGCGGCGTCATCTTGCTTCGGCTGGCAAGCTGCAAGCATGGCGACAGCCAGTGCGGTTGCGGTCAAACGAAAGGTCTTGTTCATGCTTCCCCGGGGAGACTAAAAAAGGGGCTAAATGCCCCGGCGCGGCGATTATAGCGTGCGCCGAAATTGCTGCAGCAACGGGGCTTTCGGAAGGTTCAGGGGCCGCTCAGGATGGGGTTGAACCATCCCCGCTGCGAGCGGTCTGTCCGGGTAAGGGAGCCGGCGGTGGAGCGCCCGATTCGGGCAGTTTTCGCCTCGACAGCAGCTGCAGCAGCATCTGTCGAGAGGCGTCCGACAGCAACTCCTGCGAGCGCTCGGCGATTTTCTCGATGCGGGCGTCGACGATCAGGCTCTGCTCGCCGTCGACCGTCACCAGGCCCATGTCGATCAGGGTATTGAGATAGCCGCGGAACAGCGTCTTGTCGAAGAACTCCGGGGCGTCGCGGCCGGTGAGTATGGCCATGCGTTCGGCCAGCAGGCGGCAGTCGTTCTCGAAGCGCTCGCGGTTGAGGTTGACCTGGTTACGACGCTCGTCGGCAAGCAGCAGCGCGGTCATGCAATAACGCTCCAGGGTTTCGCCGAGCACGCGGCCGAGCATCGCCAGCGTCGAATAGGCGGCCTGGCCTGCATCCGGACGCTTGAGGCGATCGCCTTCGCGGGTCAGCAGGCCGAGTTGGAGCATCACTTCGATCCAGCGCCGCGTGACCCGTTCGGTCTCTTCGGTGTTCCAGCGCAGGAAGTACTCGGTACGCAGGAACGGATACAGCGCGCGTACGCCGGTGATCAGCGCTTCGTCGCTGAGCAGCAGGCGCGTGCGGAACAGATTGGCGATGACCGATGGCACCGCGAACAGATGCTGGATGTTGTTGCGGTTGTAGGTCAGCGCAACAGCGTCGCGCGAACTGACGCCATACAGGTCGCCCCACTCATGCGCCATGCGGCGGATGCGTGCGATCGGCGCACTGAACTCAAGGATGGTACGCGGTGCGACTTCCGGGATGTACTGGTGCTCGCCGTAGGCATTGCCCTTGAGCAGCCAGACCAGATGGCCGATCTGTTCGAGCAGCTCATCTTGCGAGACCACACGCTCCGGTGCCGAGAGCATCGCGATGGCGGCGAGGCCGGTGGGGTTGGCGATGGCAGCCTCGTTGATGCGGCGTGAATTCTCCAGCGCCAGATCGGCAACGAAACGCTTGTAGTTGTCCGGCGTACTGTCGCTGGCTGCCGAGAAGTGATCGCGCCAGTCCGGCATATGCTGATCGGCGTAGTCCTGCAGCACGGTCGGTTCGCCAAAATTGATGTAGGCCTTGCCGTAGGACTTGTTGAGGATCTTGCCGGCCTTGAGCAGGCCCTCGGCGGATTCCTTCTGTTTCGCCGCGCCGCGCAGTTCCTTGGCGTAGCTGCCGACTTCCCAGCAGCGGTCGTAGCCGACGTAGACCGGCACCAGCAGCACCTTGCGTGTGCGCTGCTTGAGCCCGGCTTGGATCACCATCGACAGCAGGCCTGTCTTGGGTGCGAGCAGGCGACCGGTGCGGCTGCGACCTCCCTCGGGGAAGAACTCGATCGCGTAACCGCGCTGGATCAGCGATTCGACATAAGCGCGGAACACCGCGGTGTAGATG
>JALYJV010000426.1 GCA_030775105.1 Pseudomonadota bacterium
ACGCTACCTCACCGCCTACGACCGAAATCGGGCCTGGCGGCGTGGCGAACCGCTGACCGTGCCGGCGCAGTTGCGCGGCGACAAGCTGAAGAAAGGCACCGTCGTCAATGGTCGTCAGACCCATTACCGTGCTTCGGAGCTGAAGAAGCTCGGCTTGCAGCTTGCAATCAAGCTTCCGGCAGATCAGCCGGTCGGCATTCTCGAACTGCCACTCGACGATGGCAGCAACGAATACTGGGTAGCGCTACCGAACTTCTATTCGGTGATGACCTACAACCCGCGCGTGTTCTACGGCATGGCGGTAACGCAATTGTCACAGCGCATCGAAGCCAGCCTGGCTGTACGTGAAGCATCCCGCACCGAAGGATCGGCAGATTGAGGCGCCCGCAGACAACGTCTGTCCGGCTGCTGTCGCTGCTCATGCTGTTGGCGATCACGGCGTGCGGATCGTTGCCGCCGCGCGCGCCGTCCTCGCACCCGTCGCTGCCCGGAAGATCCGGCGACAAGCCGATCACCAATGCCGGTCGCTACAGCATGGACAAGGACGCCCACCCGGATCGCACAGAAGTCCCCTACGACGTTGACCAGACCCCGGACGCCGTCCCGCGCAAGGAGCCACGTTCGCGCAGCGGAAATTCGCCGGTCTATGAAGTCTTCGGCAAGACTTATCGCGTGCTGCCGGATGCCGAAGGTTTCAAGGAACGCGGCGGCGCGTCCTGGTATGGCAAGAAGTTCCAGGGCCACAAGACCGCCAGCGGCGAGATCTACGACATGTTCAAGATGACTGGCGCGCACAAGTCGCTGCCATTGCCCACCTACGCACGCGTGACGCGTCTCGACACCGGCAAAAGTGTCATCGTGCGCATCAATGATCGCGGCCCATTCCACTCCGGTCGGGTCATCGATCTGTCGTATGCCGCGGCCGCCCGTCTGGGCATGCTCAGCGCAGGCAGCGCTCAGGTTGAAGTCGTCGCACTGGATCCGATGGAGACAGAAGCACGGGTTGTCGCAGAAGCCGGAAAAACCGGTCCTGCGCGCATCAACGCCGAGATGGAAGCAGTGCCGTCACCGCAGGAACGCAGGTCATGGCTGCAGGTTGGCGTGTACTCCGATCCGATCAACGCAGTCATGATGCGCGAGGATCTCAAGCGCAAGGGCCGTGCTGACGCCCAGATCGTCGTTGGTGAGGTCAACGGACTTGCCATTCATCGCGTCGTGTTTGGCCCGTTTTCCGACGTCACCGCGATGCAGACAGCGCAGGCCGCATTGGAAGCCCTGGGCTACACAACGACTCCGATGAGATAGGAACCTGGCAATCTTCCTGATTGGTGCATTGCGATAAACTGAACACCGCCTGCCCGCAGCAGAACCCTTTTTCCCAGCTGTTGACCCGTTCGATATGAAGCCCCTGATCCGCTCGCTGTGCCTCGCCGCTGTTTCCCTGTCCATCGCCGGGCCTGCGTCCGCGGACGTTCCGGCACCGCCGACGATCGAAGCCAAGAGTTACGTCCTGTTCGACTTCGCCAGCGGCCAGGTGCTCGCCGATTTCAATTCGGACCAGCGGGTCGAGCCAGCGAGCATCACCAAGATCATGACCTCGTATGTCACCTTCGACGAACTGAAGAAGGGCAACATTAGCGGCAATGACGATGTGCTGATCAGCGAAAAAGCCTGGCGCACGCCGGGCTCGCGCACCTTTGTCGAAGTCGGCAAGACGGTCAAGCTCAGCGATCTAGAACAAGGTTCGATCGTGCAATCCGGCAACGACGCCACCGTGGCGATTGCCGAGCACATCGCCGGCGATGAATCAGTGTTCGCGCAGCTGATGAACAAGCACGCTGCCGCGCTCGGCATGAAGGGCACCAACTACGAGAACGCCACCGGCCTGCCGTCGCCGAACCACTACACCACTGCACATGACGTCGCGCTGCTGTCGCAGGCGCTGATCCGGGATTTCCCAGACGGCTACAAGATGTTCAGCGAGCGCGAATTCACGTTTGGTCACAGCAGTCAGATCCGCCAGGGCAACCGCAACCTGCTGCTCGACATGGATCCGGGCGCTGACGGCATCAAGACTGGCCACACCGAAGCCGCAGGTTACTGCCTTGCCGGCTCGTCGGTCCGCGATGGTCGTCGCCTGATCGCCGTGGTCATGGGCACAGCCGGGACGCGCCAGCGCGCGCAGGCGGCCAAGACCCTGCTCGACTACGGCTTCCGTTTCTATGAGAACGCCTCGTTCTTCGGCGCCGGCAAGCCGGCCGGTGATGTTCGCGTCTGGAAGGGCGCGACCGACCGGCTCCAGTACGGCCTGCCCGAAGCCATCGTGCTCGCGCTGCCGCGCGGCACCGCCGGCAATGTCCAGGTCACGACCCAGCTCGATCCGAATCCGCTGATCGCACCGCTCGCCGCCGGCCACGTCGTCGGCTCGGCCACGCTGACAGTGGACGGCAAGGCCGTGCGCACGGTGCAGTTGGTAGCGCTGCAGGCGATCGAACCGGGTGGATTCTTCGTCCGCCTGGTCGACACCATCCGTCTCTGGCTGGGCATCTGAGTGCCCGTCGCAGCGCCCGTGATTAGGCATCTGGGCCGCTGCGACTACAGCGAGACATTCGAGCGGATGCGCACGTTCACCGACGCGCGTACCGCCGACACGCCGGACGAACTCTGGCTGCTGGAACACGAGCCGGTTTTCACCCAGGGCCAGGCCGGCAAAGCAGAGCATCTGCTGGCGCCGGGGAACATCCCGGTCGTGCAATCCGACCGCGGCGGGCAGATCACCTATCACGGCCCCGGCCAGCTCGTCGTCTATTTCCTGCTCGATCTGCAGCGCCTCGGCTACGGTATCCGCAGTCTGGTCACACGCATCGAGCAATCGATGATCGACACGCTCGGTGACTACCGCATTGCCGCGCATGCCGATCCGCAGGCGCCGGGGGTCTATGTCGACCACGCCGGCGGCTTGCCGGGCCGCGCCAAGATCGGCTCGCTGGGCCTGCGGGTGCGCCGCGGCTGCACCTATCACGGCTTGTCCTTGAACGTAAAAATGAACCTGGAGCCGTTTTCGAGGATCAATCCCTGCGGGTACATCGGACAGCGGATGACGCAAGTCGCCGATCTGGGTGGCCCTGACACCATCGACACCGTAGGAAGTGACCTGGTTCCACATGTCCTGTTGCGCATTGCGTCACACACCGAGACAGCTTGACCCTCCTGTTCAAGGCATTGACAGGCGGGTTCGCTACAATGCCGCCGTCCTGTTGTCCCGTCTGCAGATCGAATAACGAATGAGCGACAGCACCAAACAGAATGCCGATGTCCTGGTTCGCGTCCGCGACCTGTCGTTTGGCTATCCAAATCGCGTGATCTATGACGGCATTGACGTCGATATCCGGCGTGGGCTCGTCACCGCAATCATGGGGCCTTCTGGCACCGGCAAGACCACGCTGCTGCGCATCATCGGCGGCCAGTGGCGACCAAAAGCGGGCACCGTGCATTTCGACGGCGAGGAAGTCCACAAGCTCAACCGCGCCGGGCTGTACCGCCTGCGCAAGCGCATGGGCATGCTGTTCCAGAATGGCGCGCTGCTGACTGATCTCACCGTGTTCGACAACGTCGCCTATCCACTGCGCGAGCACTCCAAGCTCGCTCCCGAGCTGATCCGCGACATCGTCCTGCTCAAGCTCGAAGCGGTCGGCCTGCGCGGCGCGCGCGATCTGTATCCGGAACAGCTGTCCGGCGGCATGTCGCGCCGTGTGGCGCTCGCCCGTGCCATTGCGCTCGATCCCGACATGGTGATGTACGACGAGCCGTTCACCGGCCAGGACCCGATCAGCATGGGTGTGCTGATGCGCCTGATCCGCTCGCTCAACGAATCGCTCGGCATCACCAGCGTCGTCGTCTCGCACGACGTCGACGAAGTGCTGTCGATTGCCGACTATGCCTACCTGATCGCCGACGGCCGCGTGCTCGAACAGGGCACCCCGGATGCGATCCGCCAGTCGACTTCGCCGCTGGTGCGCCAGTTCCTCGACGGCAGGCCAGACGGTCCTGTGCCCTTTCATTACAAGGCCGCGACGCTGGAGCAGGATCTGATGGGGAGCGAAGCATGAGCGGCATCTGGCAAGTGCTGTCGGGCTTCCTCGCCGGCCTCGGCCGTGCGCAATTTTTCCTGATTTCGATCCTTGAGGCCGTGCCGGCCGCGCTGGCGCGCCCGCGCATCCTCGTCCAGCAGCTGTACAGCGTCGGCGTGCTATCGATGATCATCATTGTGATCTCCGGCAGCTTCGTCGGCATGGTGCTCGCGCTGCAGGGCTTCCGCACGCTGGTGCGCTTCGGCGCCGAGGAATCGCTCGGCGTGTTCGTCGCGATGGTCATCGTCCGCGAGCTGGGGCCGGTCGTCACCGCGCTGCTGTTCGCCGGTCGCGCCGGTTCGGCGCTCGCCGCTGAAATCGGCCTGATGCGCGCCACCGATCAGTTGTCGGCAATGGAGATGATGGCGGTCGATCCGATGCGTCGCGTCATCGCACCGCGCTTCATCGCTGGCGTCATTGCGATGCCACTGCTCGCCGGCATCTTCTGCGTGATGGCGATCGGCGTTGCCGGTGGTCACGCGATTGGCGTTGAGCTGCTCGGCGTCGATGCCGGCAGTTACTGGTCGCAGATCCGCGCCAGCGTTGGCCTCGAAGACCTGCAGCAGAGCTTCATCAAGAGCACCGCCTTCGGGGCCACGATCAGCTGGATCGCGGTATACCAGGGTTATCACGCCGCACCCACGTCTGAAGGAGTGTCGCGCGCAACAACGTCGACGGTGGTGGTTTCATCGTTGTCGATCCTTGCGCTCGACTTCATCCTCACAGCGTTCATGTTCAATTAAGCGCCACACGGTAAAACGACGATGCAATCGAGAGCTTTGGAGATTCTGGTCGGCTTCTTCGTCTGTCTGGGCGTCGCAGCCATCTTCGTACTGACCTTCCGGGTCGCCAGCCTGGATTCGTACGGCGACGGCGACACGTATCGCGTCACGGCCAAGTTCGCCAACATCGGCGGACTGAAGTCGGGATCAGCGGTGACGGTCGCCGGCGTGAAGATCGGACGGGTCGAGGCTATCCAGATCGAGCCGGCCACTTTTCAGGCTGTCGTCTCACTGGACATCGCGAAGTCCTACGACAAGATTCCCGAAGACTCGAGCGCGAAGATTCTGACCGCCGGATTGCTTGGCGAGCAGTACATCGGGCTGGAACCGGGTGGACTGGACGAGTATCTGATGGACGGTAGCGAGTTGACGCTGACACAGGGCGCGCTGGTTCTGGAAAATCTGATCGGCCAGTTCCTGTCATCAAACAATGATGGCGAGAACGACAAGCTCGCCGAAGCACTGGGCAAACTGGCTGATGCGGTCACCGCGAAAGGTGACGAACAGCCCAAAGGAGCGACACCGTGATCAAGCGTATCGGCACATTGGCAAGCATCTTCGTCGCAGCGACGCTGAGTCTGGCTGCGGCTGCGCATGCGGAGAGCGTCGCGCCGGACAAGATCATCCGCTCTGCCATCGATGAGGCGCGTGCGGACATCTCCACGAACGTCGCAACTTACCAGAAGGACAAGAATGCGCTGTACGCGATGGTCGACAAAACCATCGTTCCGCACTTCGATACCGAATACATCGCTAAGGTCATCCTCGGCACTCACCTGAAATCGGCGACACCGGAACAGATCGGCCAGTTCGGCGATGCGTTCAAGGACATGCTGATCCGCGCCTACGCCGACAAGCTGCTCGAGTATTACGACGGCATCGAGATCGAGATCAAGCCGGCGCGCGTCGACGGCAAGAAGGCGAACGTGGACACCACGATCGTGCGCAAGGACGGCAAGCCGCCGATTCCGATCCAGTTCTCGATGCGCGACTCCAGCGGCGAGTGGAAGATCTGGGACATCAAAGCGGAGAACATTTCGCTGGTGCTCAACTACCGCACGCAGCTCGACTCCGAGATCAAGAGCAAGGGCATTCCGACCGTCATCGAGCGCCTGCGCAAGGGCGAAGTGAAGGTCGATGCCGCCGCGTCGCCGGCCCCATAACGAGCCCATGACGATCCAGGTTGCTGCTGATGCATTGAGCTTCGAGAAGGCTCCGCAGTGGTATGCGCGCCTCGATGAATGGACTGCGGACGGCCAGATCGATCTGGCCGATGTCCAGCAGGTCGACAGCGCCGGAGCGGCGCTGCTGCTGGAGCTGGCGCGACGCATCCGTCGCAAGGGCGGCCGCCTGACCATCAGCAATCCACCGCAGCAGCTGCAGGACCTGCTGAAGTTCTTCGGCATCAGCCAACTGTTGGGAACAGGCGCGACGACTTGATGCGATCCGGGGGGATTATCGTGATGCGCGCCGCTGTGGTTCTGACGACGTTGTTTCTTGGCGCCTGCGCGCACAACTCACCCTACGAGCCGAATGATCCGCTGGAAGTCGTCAACCGGCCGATCTACAGCTTCAACATGACCGCGGACAAATACGTGCTGCGGCCTGTCGCCAAAGGCTACGTCAAGGTCGTGCCATCACCGATCCGCACCGGCATCGGCAATTTCTTCGACAACTTCTTCTACCCGCGCGTGATCCTGCACGACCTGCTGCAGGGCAAGTTTGTCCAGGCGACGCAGGACACCGGGCGCCTGCTGCTCAACAGCACCTTCGGTCTCGCCGGCTTCCTTGATCCGGCAACCATCGTCGGCTGGAAGAGAAACGACGAAGACTTCGGCCAGACCCTGGGCCGCTGGGGTGTCGGCGATGGCTGGTATCTGATGCTGCCGTTCTTCGGCCCCAGCTCGAATCGCGATCTGATCGGCCTGGTTGGCGACAACTGGACCGATCCGCTCGAGTACATGGACAGCCTTCAGTTCGAGGACCGCGCAATCATCACCGGCGTCACGGCAATCGACTCGCGCGCCGGTCTGCTCGATTTCGACTCCATCCTCGAACAGCAACTCGATCCCTACGTGTTCATGCGCACGGCCTATCTGCAGAAACGCCTCAACGAGGTCTACGACGGCAATCCGCCAGCCGAGCTGATGGAGCCGGAACTACCGGAGTAGTGCAGCGGCGCTTGCCCACCGCTGCGGTGCTGGGCATGCTTGGGCAACGCGGTTACCTGCCGCACCGGCCCACCGGGGGGTGGAATGGCCATAGACCTTCCTGTGCCGATAGAGCCACTGTTGTACAGCGGCAGTCCCGCCGAATTCAGGCAACAGGCGAAAAGCGAACCGACACTAAGCTTCGGCGTGTACCGAATCCACGTGCTGGGTGATGCAAACCTCTCTGGTGATCAACACTCCGCAGCGGTTGCCGATGCCGAAACCCTGTCGGACGCCGTCCGCGCCATCGCGCTCGCCCACTACCTTGCAGGCTATCCGGCGACGCAGCTGCGCTATCTGTTACTCGACCAGGATTTGTATATCTCCACCTCCGCCGCGCCGATTCAGGCGGTGAGGGGCCGCGACGAACTCAGGCGCTACTTCGCGCCACTGGTCGGCCGCGAAAACCTCCGCGCCGCCGATCTCGAGCCGTTACGTGCGCTGGCGAGCATCGAGGCCGATCGCCGGGGCATCGGCAGCCAGCTGCGTTTCGCTCCGGCAGACCGCGGACTGGCGCTGGAGATCGATGAGACGGTGACACAGCCGCAGCCCTTCGGCGCACGCGTCAACGTCGGCAATCCCGGCAACCGCTACGCCGGGCGCGAGTTCGTCGAAGCCGAAGCGCGCCTGACCAGTGGCGCGATTGAATGGACCGGCAGTCAGCGCACCGGCTTGCGTGGAGATGGCGACTACGACGAGCAGTCCGTCGCCGTGAGTTGGGTCGCGCCACAGGGCGTATTCGGTTTTTCGGGGCGCACAGCGCGCTACGCGCTCGGGGAGCGTGCCGGAGGTTTCGAAGGCCAGACCCGGCACGTCGGTGTGCAGTGGTCAGTCCTGCCCTATGCCGATTTCAGCGAGCGCTGGCTGTTGACGCTGCGCATCGACTCCAGCAACGACCGTGTCTCCGATGCTGCAGGCACGACATTGCGCGATGAGCGCTTCGACTCGCTCGGCGCGGATCTGAGTCGCGCCCAGGTCTGGGCCGACGGCGACCGCAACGCGCAGCTTCAGCTCGCGCTCTCTGTGGAAGCCGGCCAGGGCCAAACTCGCGGCAACCCTGCGCTGTTCAGCGCCGACAGGCAGTTCCTGTCCTTGCGACCGCGGATCAGCTTCAGCAACGCACTGGCCAGCAGCTGGACCGGCACACTGGAACTCAGCGGGCAGTACAGCGCCGACACGCTGCCTCAGCAGCAGCAGTTTGTGCTCGGCGGCAGCCGCACTCTCGGCGCATGGCTGCCGGGCGTCGCCGTCGGCGACAGTGGCGCACTGGCGCGGGCAGAACTGGGCTATTCGCTCGATGCCTTTGGTCTGACGCTGACCCCGCGCCTGTTTGCCGAGCTCGCCACCTGGGAGCTCAATGGCACGGCGGTTTCAACCGCCAGCGATACCGGCTGGCTTGCCGATGCCGGCGCCGAACTGGCGATCCAAGCGTCCACGTGGCTGGAGGCCAGCCTGAGCGCCGCCATCCCGCTGCCTGACTCCGCAGGCCGGAATTCGGAGTTCGACGACGCCCGGGCAGACGCCTACTTCAGCATTACCTTGCGCTACTGAGCAGGTGATTCGGCCCGCAGGGTCACGAAATGTGCACTAAAGTAGGCCACAGTTGGCATAGTGTCCCGGGGGTTCGATGTCTCAGCTGCACCGCGTCCATGGTGATCACATCGCCCATCCGTACCAGTTCCCGGGCAAGGGATAGAAGTCCATGGCCGGCAGCGGACTCATTGCGGACATCATCACCAAAGCCGAATCCGCGCTGCGCACCGGCAACGCATTGCTCTGTCACGACATCGTCAACAGCGCCAATCATCTCGGCCCGCATCCACCCGAACTGGCCCAGCGGCTGGATTATCTGGCGATCCTCTCGCTCGCCCACTGCGGCAGCACCCAGCGCGCACTGAGCCGCTATCACGCCACAGAAAGACCCAAAGCCGACAGCGATCAGGACTGGCTGGCGCTCGAAGGCCGCCTGTTCAAGGACCTGGCGCGACAAGGCGGCGCCGCTGCACAGTTCATGTACGCACGCGCTGCCGAGTCGTATTGGGAGGCTTTCCGCCAGACCGGCGGCTACTTCAGCGCCATCAATGCGGCAACGATGTTCATGCTCTCGGGCGACGCCAGCCGCGCGCAGGCGTTAGCGCGCGAAGTCCTCGCGCAGACCGAAGATTCTCCTTCGGCCGGCGAGCTGGAACGCTACAACCTGCTGGTCAGCCAGGCCGAGGCCGCACTGCTGCTCGAAGATCTCGATGCATCCCGTGCAGCCTTGCGTAGTGCCGATGCACTGGCGCGCAATCACCGCACCGCGCGCGCGCGCACCGTGCAGCAGCTGCAGCTGATCTGTCAGCACCGGCGTCTGAGCAAGACCATCCCGGCGCTGCTGACCGTTCCGCCTCAACTCTTTGTCTATCGCGACCACGTCTTTGCGGTGGGCGATTTGCCGTCCGCGCATCAGCGCATGGCCAGCTCGTTTGAGGTACCGGATGTCGAGCTCGCGGGTGCGACCGCCTATGTCGGCCTGCTCGATCCGATTGACCTATGCGTCGTCGAACAGCTGATCGATCGCGGCGTCCACGTTTCCCTGTCGATTCCCGGCACGCGCGATACGCTCAGTGCAGCCTGGCATGCGCAATATGAAGCCGGCTGGGTAATGCGCCTCGCACGCACGCTGGAACGCGCCGGCGAAGTGAATCCGACACGCGGCTTCCTGCCCGGTGAAACGCGCTGGCTACGCCAGCATGTGATGGGCAAAGTTCTCGGCCTGTCGCGCCATTCACCGGATGGCATCCGCTCGCAGTGGCTGGGCCTGACCGTTGAACCGGACGACAGCGCGCTGCGCTTCAAACTGTGCACGATGGACAACGCCCAGCTCCGCACCATCGAGCGTTCACTCGCAGACCGCCACTGCCCGCTGTCCGAGCAACCGCGTCAGATCGGCATGAAGGAGCGGCGCCTGTGTGCGATCGTCGCCGCGCAGTTCGGAGACGACAGCGTGGTCGATGATCCGACCCTGGCGCGACTGCGTGCCCGCGTACTCGCTCCGATCGGGCAACACCTGGCCACCCACGGCGCCAAGGTCCTGATGCGCAAGGTTAATGGTCGCAGCGTACTCGTCGCCACCGACGATCCGGAAACCGCCGCTCGCATTGCGCTGAGCATCGTGAACACGCACAACCACGCGCAGGCGACGGCCGATACCGACGCCACACTGCCGCAGGAAGTCCGCCTGCTGATCCACATGGCCCCGCTGTCGCAAGGCGACGATCCAGTCGAAAATCTGCCGTCGCTGTTCGGCACTGAACTGCTGTTCTGCGAGGCGCACGCCGCGCACATTCCGCCGGGCAGCGTGTTTGTCACCGAAGCCTTCGTCGCCGCACTTGGCTTGGTTGGCAGTGCGCACTATCGCCTCGAGTATGTCGGCGAATCCCTGCCTTCGGCTGCCAGAGCAGACGCGCGCCTGTTCAACCTCAAGCCCGAAGCCTGAGCGGCGCGCCAGGGTCTATTTGACGGCAGCGATTGCCACGGCACGCACGATCACGTCATGGCCGTCGGTAGCGACCATTCCACCGGTTTCCAGCGTACGCAAGCCACGCGCAATCATTTCGCGTGAGCAGCCGAGCATCGATGCCAGCTCCAGGCGATTGATGCGCAGCGCAACGCCGTCTTCCGTCGGCTGCGCTTCCGGTTTCTGGCTGAGCCAAAGCAGCGTGCGATGCAAACGCTCGGTGACATCCAGGAAAAAGTGATCGGCCGTCTTGCGGTAACCGCCTTCGATGCGCGTCGCAAGCTGGCTGACAAGGCAGAACGCGAGGTCCGGCTCCTGCATCGCCATGCGCCTGAAATCCTCGTTGCCAATGCTGGCGACCAGCGCGCCGGTCCGCGCGCGGACGATGGTTCCCGACTGCAGGCGCGGTGAGCACAATGCGGTTTCGCCAAAGAAGTCGCCCGGGTGAAGAATGTCGAGGATCGCCTGCTCGCCCACCTCGTGCTCGATGATCAGGGAAGCCGTCCCCTCCAGCATCAGATACACGTGACGGGCGTCGCTGCCGCGGACAATCAACTGCCGCGGCCGGAAGCTTTGCTTGGCCGCCATCGCAATCAACCGGTGTATTACGGGCTGCTCAAAAAGCATGGCCACCCCCCGATAGCAGAAATTAATGTACACCCGGCACCCCCTTCCGAGAAAACGATCCAACTTCCCCCCCTTCGGAACAGGGCTCTGTACGGGCCCCGATCCGGATGACCCATCATTCATGAGCCTGATCCGGCCGGCTGTGCCAACCAGTTGGCAAAACCCGGCCGGCCGGAGAGGACTACGGTGTTCATCACTGCCACGACAGATGATTCGGAATGGCAGGAACGAACAACGGAGCACGGACATGAAATACAGCAGCCTCTACAGCCTACTGACCGCCGCCGCCCTCGGCCTGGCGATGACGGACGCCAGTGCACTGGCCAGCGCACCGATCTACCCGGTCGGTGGCATCGCAGAAGCCAGCGTACCGGCCGCATTTGCGTCACTGGTCTGGGGGCCGGTGGTCGCACTCACGTTCGCCCTTGGTCTGGCCCTGTTCTGGCTGCTGCGAACGCCCGGCACCGCACGCAAACCGCAGACCCAGGTCGCACGTATCCCAGTTCGCAAGCCGCGCCCGATCCGCCGCATGCACGTTCCGGTCATGGCCCAGCGCCGCATGCATCGGCGCCCAGCGGCTTGGGCGCCGTCGTCGGTCTGAGCGCATACAATCCCGAATTGCGGAGGCACTGAACCGCCTGGCTTGGAACATGCGATAAGCTCGGACGACCTTCAGGGCGGTCCTGGCCATGGCGGAAAAACTCAACTACTGGGCTTTCATCAGCTACAGCCATGCCGATGAGGCTTGGGCAAAGTGGCTGCACAATGCGCTGGAGACCTACCGGGTTCCGCGGCGCCTGGTCGGCGGCGCCGGCCCATTCGGGCCCCGACCCCGCCGACTGTTCCCGGTCTTCAGGGATCGGGACGAACTTTCCTCGGCGGCGGAGCTGAGCTCGGTCATCGAGGCCGCGCTGCGCGAGTCGCGATTCCTGATTGTCATCTGCTCGCCCAACAGTGCCCGCTCGAAGTGGGTCGATGCGGAAATCCGTCGCTACAAGGCGCTCGGACGCGAGAACCGGATTCTGGCGCTGATCGTCGACGGCGAACCCCACGCAACCGACGCCGCTCAGGAATGTTTTCCCGAGGCGCTGCGCTACAAGGTCAACCGCCGTGGCGACCTCACGGACGAACCTAGCGAACCCATCGCCGCCGACGCCCGGCCTTTTGCCGACCACAAGCACGGCGCCAAGCTCAAGCTGATCTCGGCACTGCTTGGCGTCGGCTACGACGAGCTGCGCCAACGCGAACGCCAGCGCCGGTTCTGGATGAAGGTGCAGCTTGCCGTCGCAGGTTTCGCGGGCATCGCGCTGCTCGCCGGCTTGTGGGGCTGGTTCCAGCAACGCGAAGCACATCTCATCGAGACGGCTCGCGTCGACCGCATCGTTCATCTGGGCATCCAGGAGCTGAACAAGCAGCGCAACGCGCGCGCTGCGGTGTACTTCACTGAAGCACTGCGCGCCGGCCGCGACAACGTGCCGCTGCGCTACTGGCTCGCGCGAGCGATGCAACCCGTCGATGCCGTCGAGCGGCGGTTGCGCGCACTGGGCGAGGTCATCATCTATGCTACGGGCTCCACCGATGGGCGTCACCTGTTTACCGTTGCGGCGAACAAGGCGGGATGGTGGGATCTGGAAGCAGCGTCGTTGATTCATCGCCATGAAATCCCGCAAGCGGCATTTCATGGCTTACCGCAGATTTCTCCGGATGGGCGCTACGCAGTCATCAGCGGCGGAGCATCGATCGACTCCGCGCAAAGCCAATCCCTCTGCACCATTATCGATCTGCAGGTGGGCCGCATTGTGGCGACCGTGCCGGGGTCCATCTGGACTGGCGGCGGCGAAGCCATCAGCCCAGACAGTGGTCGGATTCTGCTGAGCCAGCAACCCGGCAGCGATTCCGCGCGCAAAGCTGAAATTACCGTTCACGACCTGAGCAACGGCGAGAAGCTCGCCACGCTGTCGAGTGCAGACGGCGTTGCAATTCCTTCATTCTCGGCCGATGGCCGCCACATCCTCACGGGCGGCGAAGGCAAAGGTGAGATCAGGATCTGGTCGGCGAGCGACTACCGGCTCGTCCGCGGTATCCAGCCGCGACAACGCATCAGCCACGCAGCGTATTGGAGCGGCCGCGGCGAGGAAATTCTGAGCATCAGCGAAGCCGGCGCCATCAAGTTGTGGGACGGCCAAACCGGTGAGCTGGTTGACGCATTGGGCGGCCACAGCCTGTTTGCACTCGCACCGGACCAGGCCGCGCAACGCTACTGGGTTACCACCAGTATCGATGGCACTCGGGTATGGGATCTCGAATCCGGTCAGGCCCTTCTCTCGACCGATCAGTTCGGTGGATTCAACACAGACATAGAACTCGATAGCAGCGGTGAGCACCTGCTTGCGGTGGAGCCGGATGGCGGTACCTCTCTGTGGAATGTTGCCGAGCGCGGTCGCGAGCAGTTTCTGGATGTCCACGGCAGCACGGTTGCGGCGCAATACTTTGATCGCAACGACGAGCGCATCGTCTCCATCTCAGGTGACGGTGTTGTGCGGTGGCTGCAGACTGATGCACTGGCGCAACCGCGGACGAGACTGCAGCACGAGAACTACGTCAATCCGCTGGAGCGCCCGGGTGTCGGAAGCGCCATTCTCAGCGGTGATGGCACCCATTGGATCAGTGGCGGCGCCGACGGTGCAATCCGTTTATGGGACACCACTACCGGCGCGCCGCGCGGATACTTGCGTGCACACGACGCGATGATCCAATTTCTCACGCTGAGCGGAGAGCTGATCTTCAGCGCAGACAGCACGGGCCGCGTTGTTGCCTGGGACGGCGCATCCGACAAACCCGTCTGGACTTTCGAGTTCGGCGGTTCTCTGGGGGATCTGCATGCCGCGCAGGAAAGCCCCCGGCTCGTGGCACTCGCTGAAGGCGGAAAGGTTCAACTGCTCGACACCATCACTGGCAATGCGCTTGGCGCATTCGAGGCAGGGCCTCAGGCCATTAGCGCGACGCTGCTGCGCAACGGTGAATTGCTCATCAACGAGCTCAATGGGCGAGCCGCCGTCATGACACCGGATGGAAAAAGCACCGTCCGCGCCCTGCGCGAAAATGGACCGTCGCCTGTAAACACCTGGCGCTCTCCAGCAGACGGCGGGCAGATCGTTCAGACGGGCGAAGACGGCATCATCCGCGTCGTCGACTTGCAGAATGGCTCCATCCGCGCGCAGCTTGATCTGCGTGAGACCGCTGCCGCCTCGCTATACGTCAGCATCCTGATCGGAAGCCATGATCTGCAGTGGATTGCAGCAGGCACTCTGGAAGGTCTGCTCGTGCTTTGGCAACCGGATAGCGGCGTGGTGCGTATTCTCGAAGGACACAGCCAGACCATCCAGACCGTAGCCTTCGACCCCACCGGGCGCCTGCTTGCAAGCACGTCCCGCGACGGTGAAATCATCGTATGGGATATGCAGAGCGGCCAGTTGCTGCAACGGCTTGGCCAGTCCCGCGAGGTCATCAACCTGCTGGCCTTTGATCCCAGCGGAACGCGCCTGCTCAGCAACGAGCGCCTGAACAACAGCCTGCGACTGTGGGATGTGCATCAGGAGACACGCCCGCTGGATGCGATACAGGCACAGATCAACTGCGCCGTTCCGTGGAAGCTGGACGGGCTGAATCTGAGCCAGCGCCAACCCGTAACGGCGGATTGCGAGGTTGCTGCAACAGCAAGCCGTCAGTGAGGGCATGCTTGCGCTAAGCTGATTCCGAAATAGCCGCACGTGGGAGACCGCGACACCAGAGCGGTCGACGGGGGGGGCATGGCGGAGCAGTACAAGTACTGGGCGTTCATCAGCTACAGCCACCAGGATCGCGCCTGGGGCGACTGGCTGCACAAGACCCTGGAAACCTATCGGGTCCCTAGTCGACTCGTCGGCCAGCCTTCGCGCGATGGCCAGGTCCCTGCGCGACTGTTCCCGATCTTCCGTGACCGCGACGAGCTGCCGAGCTCGGCGAATCTCGGCGATGCGCTGAACGAATCGCTGCGCGACTCGCGTTACCAGATCGTCATCTGCTCGCCGCGCGCCGCGGCCTCGAAGTGGGTTAACGAGGAGATCAAGTACTTCAAGTCGCTGGGACGCGAGGATCGCGTGCTGTGCCTGATCGTCGACGGCGAACCCAATGTCTTCGACCTCCCCGGTCGCGACATCGAGGAATGCTTCGCCCCTGCGATCCGCTACCGCGTCGACAGGAACGGCCAGATCACCAACGAGATCGCCGAGCCGATCGCCGCCGACGCCCGCGAACATGCCGACGGCAAGCGTGGCGCCAAGCTCAAGCTGCTGTCCGGCCTGCTCGGCGTCGGCTACGACGAACTGGTCCAGCGCGAACGCCAGCGCCAGTTCTGGCAGCGACTGCAGCAGACCGCGCTTGCCGCGTTCATCGTCGGCGTGTTTGTCGGCGGCTGGCAGTGGTTTACCGCCCAGCGCGCCGCGCGCGAGCACGAGATCGTCGTTGAACAGCTGACAGAGAACGGCCGCCTCGAACTGCTCGCCGGCCACCAAGCCCGCGCTGCGGTGTATCTCAACGAAGCCTACAAGCGCGGCAACGACTCCGTGCCGCTGCGCTTCATGCTCGCGCAGGCGATGAAGCCGGTCGAAGCGCTGACTAACGTGCGGGTCAAGCATGGCGGTGTCGCGGTGCACAAATCAGCATTCAGTCCGGACGGCAAGCAGTTCGTGCTGCACGTACTAATCGACGGCACCAGCAACCAGAAGGCCGTCGCAAAGTTGTACGACACAGCGACCGGTGCCGAGATTGCGACACTTGCGGACGCGCCGCCGCAACCATTGACGATCAAGTTCATGAACGGCAGCACGCATCTGTTAATGACAGGCTTCCCACATGACAACCGAATCGGTCAACCGCAAACTTGGATATGGCAGTTGAACACACCGGACAAGCCGGTGCGTATCGACGGCATCAACGGCCTCGCAGGTCTTGCTGTAAACGCCGACGATAGCAGCCTGCTGATTGCCACTGATCGGGGTCTGGAAATTCGCGATCCGCTGACCGGTAGGCTATTGCGAACGCTACTTCAGGGACAGCCGATTGAAGCCGCGAGCTACAGCGCCGATGGACAACAAATCGCTGTCGGCCGCGGCGGTGGTGTCGTGCAAATTCTTTCCAATAGCGATGGCCACATCGTCGAAACTCTGCGTGATCCCAGCGGCTTTCGCGTTGGTGCCTTGATGTTCACTCCGCAGATGAATCGCCTCATTGCGCTTTCCGGGCGCGAGGATGAAGCTCTGATGCAAGGCGACATCCGGGTTTGGGATTTGGAAACCGCCGAGCTGAGAATCGCCTTCGCTGCAGATCCTGCTTATCTCAATGAACTGCAGTTCGACAGCAAAGGTCAGACCTATCTTACGGTCGGCAGCGAAGGCTACAAAGTCTGGAGCGCAGGCCGCGGGAGTCTGCTGTTCTCGGTGCCTCGTGCGTTGACGCCATACGCAAGTGCGGCTCTGAGTCCGGATGGCCGGACGTTGGTGACCGCGGATTTTGAGAATAAAACGGCTGAAGCCTGGGACGTATCGGCCAAACGCCTGCTCTACACATTTGATCTGCACAGCGATGGCATCAGCCAAGCGACTTTCGACCCGCAAGGCGAGCACATCCTCATTGCCAGCCGAGACGGGGCAGCCGAACTTTGGCGCCGGCCTGCGATGCCACTGTGGCAACTTGAATCCTTCGAGACCTTGCCGTTCTCCATACGCTTCAGCGGTGATGGCGAGCATCTGTATGTAGGCGGGGGTAGCGTCAGTGGTCAGGTCCAGGTCTACGACGTTTCCCGGCGGGAGCGCCTGCGCTCCTACGCCGGACACGATGGCGTCATCTTCGATCTCGCGCTTAGCCCTGATGAGAAAGTACTTGCGACCGCCAGTCTTGACGGCACCGCAGGACTGTGGAATCTCGGTACTGGTGAAAGCATTGCACGGGTGTCACACAACCCACTCGGCACATTCCGCACCGTATTCAACGCAGCGGCTGATCGCCTACTGACAACAACCCACTATGAAACGTTTTCCGACACCGATGCGGTGGGGCTTTGGGATGCGGAAAACGGAGAAAACATCGCCTGGCTCCGCCACTCAGGCACGGTGTACGCAGCGCACTTCGACGCTGACGGCAAGCGCGTTGCGACTGCTGGGGTCGATGGTCGCGTCAGGATCTGGGATGCTGGCGACGGCGAATTATTGTTATCCCTGCCGGATTTCGGCGCTCGCGCCAGAAGCGTGCGATTCAGTGTCGACGGCCAGAAACTGCTGACAACTGCACACGATGGCAGCGTTCGTCTCCACGACGCTCGCAGCGGAAACACGCTCCATGAACTGCGTGATCCTGCGCTTGGTTTGCCCGAGGATGCCGTCTTTTCACCGGACGGAAAGATCGTCGCGATTGCCACCCAATCCGGGAACATCTGGTTGTGGTCACCGACGCTGGATCGAAAGCATATCTTGAAAGGCCATCAGCAGTCGGTAGAGCGAATGCTCTTTACCGCGGACGGCACGCTGTTATTCAGTGATAGCCGCGATGGGACCGTACGCACTTGGGCAACAGTCAACGGGCGAGAGCTTGGTGTACTGATGGGATTTGAGCGTGGCGTCGATGGCATGGACATTAATCTGGTCACTCAGCGGCTGGCCGCAAGCGCCTGGGGTAGCTTTGCAATTGCTGATATCGCTACCGAATCACGCAATCCAGATGCAGTTCAGGTCATCTTGAACTGCAAGGCTTCTTGGGCACTGGATCCGAGCAATCTAGCGCTTATCCCACAGCAACAATCGACACATCGTTGCAACTAAACAAAGAGGACCGGCACGAACACGAGTCTCGCGTCTGTGCCGGTCCTCTGCGTCAGCTTCAGCTCATACCGTAGGAGCCAAACAGCATTTCGTTGACGCCCTTGATCGTCGGCGTCAAGCCTTCCAACTCCGTCGGTCGCTTCGGAATCGGCGCGGGGCCCACTTTTTTACCAAGTCCCGAGCCACGTGAAACGCCGAAATCCAGAACGGTTGTCAGGTAGTAGTTCGCACGATCAACGGCGTCGATCGGCGTACCACCCGCACAGTTGCATGGCCCGTTCCCGAGAATTCCCGTCGCCGCCAGCACCTGGGCACCCAGCTCGGCCGAGAACTCCATCGTGACCGCCTGAGCATTGGCGATGTACG
>JALYJV010000427.1 GCA_030775105.1 Pseudomonadota bacterium
GGGCAACTCCTCGCCGAGCGCCGACAACAGGCGCATGAAGAACTTCGGCTCCAGCGCGCCGACCGCAAGATACTTGCCGTCGCGGCAGCGATAGACGCTGTAGTTCGGCAAGGCCCCGGTCAGCATAGCGGTGCCGCGTGCCGGCAGGTCCTTGCCTTCGCGCAGGCTCGACAAGGCGATCGGCATCATCGCCATCGCGCCGTCCATCATCGAAACATCGACCATCGTGCCGACGCCGGACTTCTGCGCGCCGTGCACGGCGGCAACGATGCCCAGCGCGCACGTCAGCGCGCCACCGGCGAGATCGGCGATCTGCAGGTTCGACTGCGCTGGAGCGCCGCCAGCAGTTCCAATCTGGTCGAGCACACCCGCGAGCGCAAGATAGTTCATGTCATGACCAGCCCACTGGCTGTATGGCCCGGTCTGGCCGTAGCCGGTCAGCGCGGCGAACACGATGCGCGGATTGCGCTCGCGCAGCACATCGTAACTACAGCCGAGTTTGTCCATGACGCCGGGGCGGAACGACTCGATGACGACGTCCGCGGTTTCGACCAGCGTCAGAAATTGTTCACGATCGGCGTCCAGGCGCAGATCGAGCGTGATCGACTTCTTGCCACGGTTCACCTGCGAGAACATCTCCGGCATGCCACGCGCGTAGTCGCCGCCGTTCGGCTCTTCGATCTTGATGACTTCGGCGCCCAGCTGTGCCAGATACAGCGTGCAGAACGGACCCGGCAACAGGCGCGACAGGTCAAGCACGCGCACGCCCGACAGCAGGGTGTTGTTATTGGCGGTCATCTCACTTCCCCTGGAAGTTGGCTTTGCGTTTCTGCAGGAAGGCCTGGACACCCTCCATGAAATCCTGGGCACGCCCAGCCTCACGCTGCAGTTCGCGCTCGAGCGCAAGCTGCTCGGTCAGATCGTTCTGCGCCGCGGCGTGAATGCTCTGTTTGATCCGCGCGATGGCCAGCGTCGGCCCGTCGGCGAGACGCACCGCCAGGGTCATTGCCGCCTCCATCAATTGCTCGTCGTCGACGACATCCCAGATCAGGCCCCACTGCAGCGCCTTCTCCGCCGGCAAGCGCTCGCCGAGCAGCGACATGCCCATCGCCCGCTGCGGTCCCGCCAGACGCGGCAGGATCCAGGTGCCGCCGGCATCCGGAATCAGCGCGATGTTGACGAAGGCCTGCAGGAAATACGCCGAGCGCCCCGCGATCGTCAGGTCGGCCAGCAATGCAACATTCGCCGCAGCGCCGGCTGCCAGGCCGTTGACAGCGGCAACGATGGGCTTGGGCAGCGCACGCATCTTGGTGATGATCGGGTTGTAGCTCGTCTCCAACGCAAGGCCGAGATCGAGCTTGCCGTCGTCGCCGAGCGGCGGCTGCGTCATGTTGGCAACCAGATCGGCACCCGACGAGAACGCGCGCCCTTCGCCGGTCAGCAGAATGGCGCGGACACCATCATCGGCCGCAGCGCGGTCGAGCGCTGTCGCAAGCGCGTCCAGCAGTTCGGGAACGAAGGCATTGAGTGCCTTGGGACGGTTGAGACGGATGACGGCGACGCGGCGGTCGACGCTGTACAGCACGGTGGAGTCGGTCATGGTTCTGTTCAGTCGAGAATGGAGCGCGCGATGATTTCCTTCATGATCTCGGAGGTGCCGGCGAGGATGCGATGGATGCGCTCGTCCTCGTACATGCGGCAGATCTCGTACTCGTCCATGTAGCCGGCACCGCCGTGCAGCTGCACGCCGGCATCGACCATGCGTCCGGCGACTTCGCTGGTGTAGAGCTTGGCGCGCGCCGCATCTTCGGCGCTGAGCTTGCGCTCGTTGTGCACTTCGACGCAGCGGTCGACAAAGCACTGCGCCATCTCGATCTCGGTATCGAGCGCCGCCAGCACGAAGCGGGTGTTCTGCATCTTCGATAAAGGCTTGCCGAACACCTTGCGGTTGCGAACGAATTCCTTCGTCACCTCCATCGCCCGGCGCGCACCAGCGATGTTGCCGCTGGCGCCGATCAGACGCTCTTCGGCGAGACCCTTCATCAGGTGAATGAAGCCGCCGTGGACCTGGCCGAGCACATTGGTCTTCGGCACCTTCACATCGCGGAAGAACAGTTCGGCGGTGTCCTGAGACTTCATGCCCATCTTCTTCAGGAGTTTGCCGCGCTCGAAACCTTCCATGCCGCGCTCGACGATGAACAGGGTCACGCCATGCGGGTTATCCGGGTGGGTCTTCGCCGCGACGATCACGACGTCGGCGTTGATACCGTTCGAGATGTAGGTCTTGGTCCCATTGAGCAACCAGTGGTCACCCCTGTCTTCGGCGCGCGCCTTCATGCCAGCAAGGTCGGAGCCGGCATCCGGTTCGGTCATCGCGATCGCGAGAATCTTCTCGCCACTGATGAATTGCGGAAGCAGGCGCGCCTTCTGCTCGTCCGTACCGAAGTGCTGGATATACGGCGCGACGAGGCGGCTGTGCAGCGTGATGAAAAAGCCACTGTCGCCGTGGAAGGCGTTTTCCTCGATCAGGATCTGCTCGTAGCGGAAGTCATTCAGACCGAGCCCGCCATAGGCTTCATCGGCCCAGATGCACAGCAGGCCCGCTTCACCGGCTTTGACGTAGGCCTGGCGATCGATAATGCCGGCCTCGCGCCAGCGCTCGCGATGCGGGCGAATTTCCTGCTGAAAAAACTTGCGCGCGGCATCGCGAAACAGGTCCATCTCCGGCTCAAACGCCTTGCGTTGCATTTCTGGCAATCCTGATTGCGGTTGGGAGCAATTCCGGGCAACAGGCTGGTGGTAATTATCAATACCAACAGCCTGCTTCGGGTGCCGCATTATCTACAGTTTCCTGTGCGGATAGAAACAACCACCATTACCCTCGTGCGCTCCGCGTGACCTCCCTATAATCCCTGCCCTGTACGGCAT
>JALYJV010000428.1 GCA_030775105.1 Pseudomonadota bacterium
GCTCAAGGCGGTCGACGTGGACGGCTCGCCCGGCGAGAAGTTCGTCGACAAGAGCAAGGTTCCGCAGGGTCGCAAGATCTTCGCGCGCGAATGCGCGAGCTGCCACAGTTCCAACACCGCGCCGGAAAACGTGAGGGCCGACAAGGAAGCGCTGGTGCGTTTCTACGAAGGACACGTGTTCGGTTCCGAGCAGTTCTGGCAGCTGGAGTTCAGCGAAGAAGAGCGCAACAACCCGGCGTTCCAGGCCAGGTATCTGGTCAAGGCCGAAGACGGCACGCTGCGCCCGCGCCAGTTTGCGCAGACTGGTCTGCACGGCGGCGGCATCTTCGGCCAGGACTGGCTCGCCAATGACGAGCCGGTCGCGTTCAACATCATCGGCACCAACATGTGCCGCGCGCTGCATGACAACCACAATGCCGGACACATCTGGGAAGAATTTGCATCGGAGACCTATCGTTCGCGGCCGTCGCCGGGCAGCGTGCCGAACGTACTCAACCGCATGGTGCCGCTGGTCGGCGGCAAGCAGCTGCCGGGCGAGCGCAGGATCGATGGCGGCCCCGGCTACCTGCGCAACTTCTCGCTGCTGTCGGCGTGGGCTACTGCGCCGTTCCTGCACAACAACGCGATCGGTGAACTGACCTTCCTCAAGGATGGCGAGACCGTGGACTACACCGTTGCCGGCCGTGTGAAGCAGTTCGAGATGGCGTTTGCGGAACTGCTGACCTCGGACAATCCCAAGGACACACCGCATCGCGAGCAGAAGGTCAGCGTCACCGATCGCGACATCAAGCTCGCGCCGCGCGAGGACCAGCAGGGGCCGATCAAGCTGCCGGTTCACGAGGGCACGCCGGTCGCCAGCTTCACCAGTTCTGATCCGCATCGCCCGCTGTTCATGAAATGCGACGACCAGGTCGAGAACAAGGGTCACCAGTTCGGCGTGTCGCTATCGGCGGACGACAAGCTCGCACTGCGTGAATTCCTGAAGATCCTCTGATGTTCGTCGGCCACTACAGTGCGAGCTTCGCGCTCAAGGCGGTACGGCCGCAGGTGCCGCTGTGGGTACTGCTGCTCGCCGCGCAGCTGGTCGATGTCGGCTGGGGCCTGCTGGTGCTCGGCGGCGTCGAGAAGCTGCGCGTGGTGCCGGGCTTTCTCGCGGGATCGCCGCTCGATCTGTACTTCATGCCTTACACGCACAGCCTGCTCGCAGCGCTGCTCTGGGCCGTAGCTGCAGGCCTGGTCTATCGCGCTTGGCAGCGTCAGCAGGACGGCATCGCGGCACTGGTCGTCGCGATGACCGTGGCATCGCACTGGCTGCTAGACCTGCTGGTCCACGCACCCGACCTGCCCCTGCTCGGCGATACGCACAAGGTCGGCCTCGGACTCTGGGCCTGGTTCTGGCCCGAACTCCTGCTCGAGTTGGCGCTGCTGTGGGGCGCGGTCGCGTTGTATGCCCGCGTCTGTCCGCAGTACGCGGTGCGCGCCTGTGCATTGGCTGCAGTGCTGACGCTGATGCAGCTGGCAAACAGTTTCGGTCCGGTGCCGCCCAGTGGCGCGGCGGTAGCGGTGGCCGCGGTGCTCGCGTTCCTCGCGGTCACCTGGGGCGGTGCCCGCGTCGAGCGCAAGGCAGACTGAATGCCCTCGCGCGGTCGCAAGTCCGGCGTTGCTGCGCTGTTGCTGATCGCGGCGACCGCTGGTCTAGCCGTCTGGCTCAAGCCGTCTTCCCAGCTCAGTGGTCCTTCCATTCTGGATCGCGCAAAGCAGTCTGCGGATGGAGATGGCGCGAACGCCCCGCTGTCATCGCGCATCCTGTCGAATGAGGATCTGCCTCCTGCCGGCACACGCTCGCTGTTCGATCATCTGGTCGCACAGAACAACGGTCTGCCGTATCCGTTCGAGGCGCTGGTCGAGATGGTCAACCGCAGCGGCCCGGCCGACAGCGCGCCGGTGATGCTGATGATTCCGGCGGGGCGCTCGCTGCTCAAGGCGCAGGCCGATTTCACCCTTCCGCGCGTCCTCGTGGCGGCGGACTACCAGGCGCCCGCAACGCCTGCAAGTCTCGGCCTGAATACGCGCGGGCAGTTGTTCTTCGGTTTCGTCGAGAACGCGCGCGAGATCGAAGTCATCAGTTACAACGAAGCGGCTGGTCGCTACGAGTTCCAGCTGGTGCAGGACTACGCGGCCGATGGTGCGCGTCGCATCGTTTATGCGCGGCGCGCGGTGTGCATGACCTGCCACCAGGGCGGAACGCCGATCTTTCCACAGCGACCCTGGAACGAGACCAATGCCCAGCCCGATATCGCCGAGCGCATTGTCGCCGCACGCGGCGCTGAACCCTACCTCGGCGTTCCGGTCCATCAGGCCCTGAGTGCCCCCGAGCGCTTCGACGAACTGACAGATGTCGGTGGCTTCATCACGACGACGCAGCGGATATGGCTGGACGGCTGTGCCGACAGTGCGCCATGCCGACGCCTGCTGCTCAAGCTTGGCCTGCGACATGCCTATGATCCCGGTGCGTTCGATCTGAATGCGCCGGAGATTGCGGCGCTGCGCGAACTGCAGCATCAGCACTGGCCTGCAGGCGGCATCGCTGTGCCGGAATCCGATCTGCGCAATCGCGATCCGCTCGCCGAGAAGCGCGGCCTGCGCGGATGGTTGCGCTCGATGTTGGTCAGCGAGCCGGAACCCGGCACCGGCGCCAAGGACAACGAAGATCTCGCTGCTTTCGAACAGTTGCCGAAACTGCCGGCCGAGCTGGATCCGCTCAGCCTGCGTGTGCCGAAGCGTATGCTCGGCGCGGCCGATATCGACGGTGTGTTCGGCATTGCTGCACTGATCAGCGCCGACGATCTGCGCCTGCTTGAGACTGCGGCCGGCCATCAATGGCCGCGCGTCGAGGCCGCTATCGTTGCGCTGCCGGACGACTTCTTCGCACCCGCTGCGTTTTCCCGCGTCCGCACAATGCAGTCCTTGCTGGGCACGTTCGCGGTGCAGGCGCCCGGCTACTGTTGTCTCGATGTCAGCGAGATGTCGGAGCCGGTCGCGATCAACGCACCTCCGGTCCAGCTTGCGGCGGAGTCCCCGCTGCAGCCATTCGCCCGCCACTGCTTCAGCTGCCATCGCGGCAATCCGGTGGCGCGTCTCGACTTCATGGCCGGCGCCGATGAGGCAGGCGTCGCCTCGAACATCCGCAACAAGGTGGAGATCCGCGATGCGCTGGACTGGGCGCGCTATCAAGGCACGGACAAGCAGGCCAAGCTGATGCCGCCGGAGGATTCCGCCGAGCACGCCAGATTGCAGGCCGAGATGCAGGACAATCCGCAGCTGCTCGAGCAGATGCGGGCGCAGGTGCCGGGGCTGTTTGATTTCTGAACACGTGAGGCGGGAGGGGTGAAGCGTGAGGCGCACTGGAAGAACACAAGCTGAGCTTGGATGTATCGTCGGTGCTCGACGCCTCGCGCCGCAGGCTTGCCTCGTCGCTGCGACCTTGCTGCTGTGCAGCGGCTCCGCCAGCGCCGAGCCCGCATTCGCGCGTCTTTACAAGCAGCAGTTCGGTTACTCCCCTTCGTGCAATGCCTGCCACAAGGACGGCGGCGGCACTCCGCTGAATGCCTACGGCACGCAGTTCAAGGATGGCGGCATGAACCTCGCTGCATTCACCGCGATCGATGCCGGTGATGCCGACGCCGATGGCGCAGCCAACGGCGTTGAGGCGCGCGCCAGATCCAATCCCGGCAATGCGCAGTCGACCCCCCAGAACAAGGGCAGCTGGCTGGACACCGCGAGCCTGATTCCGCGCGAAGTGCAAGCCGCCTTCCCCGGAATCAGTGCGTATCTACCCAAGGATGCGGTGCTCACCGATGCCGACATCGCGCGCGCCAGGAGCATGGGCGCGGCGCTGGCCAAGACCGACGAAAACACGATCTACATCCCGCTGGAGAATCAGCGGCCTGCGGGTACGGCGCTGATCTTTCCAGTGCAGTTCCAGAAGAAGACGTTCTTCCTGTTGCTGACCACGGACCGCAAGCTGCTCGTCACTTCAGTCAGCGCGCTGAATACCAATCATGTACCGGAGGCTGCCAAACATCCGGTTTATGCTTCGTTCAAGGGCAAGGCGCTGGATCAGTTGCCTGGCGGGAACGGCGACAGCCTGGATGCTGCGATCACGCGCGCAGTCAAGAATGCGGGGACTCTGATCTATGTCAGGCTCAAGAATGCTTAAGGCGCGCCTGATCGAACTGGTGCTGGCGCTGCTGCTGATCGGCGCCATCGCCGGCACCCGCGTACTCGCGCAAGCTGCGGCTGATCAGGAAGTGCAGGCGCAGTCTGTCCAGACCGTCGACACCGGTGCAGCGCCATCCGACGCACCGGCAGCAGACGACAACTTCGACTTCTTCAGCGACCAGCCGGTCGCCAGCGAAGAAGTCGTTGAATTGCCACCACCTCCGTCGCGCTGGATCACCATCGGCGGCCCGCTGGCCTTGATCGGCTTCTTCTTCATGCTGATGCTGTTCTTCTGGTGGATGGTGCCGTTCCAGGCCCATACCGCCGACATCAACCTGCATTACCTGCCGACCGGAGTGAAGCGTGGCATCGCGATGGCCTCGGTGCTGTTCGGCATTGCGTTCGCATTCGGTGCGTCGGAGATCTGGTATCAGCTGCGCCTCCACGGCAGCGCAGAGGCCTACTTTGCGCAAATGTCGCTGGGTAAGCTGATTGCGTTCACGCACGCCCATCTGTTCGGTTTCACGACCAGCTTCTTCATCATCGGCATTCCATTCTCGATGCAGTTCAATCACCTCTGGCCCTACCAGTGGGTGTTCCCGATCGGCTTGTCGGCCTCACTGACCGACGTGATGTCGTGGTGGGGCATCAAGTTCCTCGCGCCGGAGTTCGAGCTGGTCTCGATGTTCTGCGGCGTGGTGTTCTCGCTGAGCTACCTGTACATGCTGGTCGGCCTGCTGCGCGTGCTGCTGTTTCCCGAGGTGGTCTGGGTGACCGACAAGGACGCGGAGGAGCGTCTGACCGAACAGCGCGAACGCAACGAAGCTGCGCAACACCATGAAGGCGACTATTGAATGTGCAAACACCACTGAAGACGAGAATCCACGCAAAGGAGCGGCAAGAATGACCAAGAACAAGAATGCGGTTCTGCTGTGCAGCGTGTTGCTGCCGTGCCTGACAGGCTGCGCGTCCATCATCAAAGGCCGATCGCAGGATGTGGAGTTCCGCAGCACACCGTCGGAAGCAACCTTCATGATTCGCGACTTGAACAACAGGATGAGCCCGATCAGCGGCACGACGCCGGGCAAGGCCACACTCAAGCGCGGTGCCGGTTACTTCGACGGTGCCGAGTATGAGGTCACCGTTTCGAAGAACGGCTACGCGCCCGCCACCGTTCCGCTCACATCCAGCGCCAACATGGCCTATGGCCTGGGCAATCTCCTGGTGGGCGGCCTGATCGGTTACCTCGCTGTCGATCCGGCAACGGGCGCGATGTGGGATCTGAAGCCTGATGTCCTCGATGTAACGCTGGGGCCACTGGGGAGCGGGCAACCCGTCGAACCCGCTCTGGTACCCACGGCGCCCATGGCTTCCAGCCACGCTTCGCCGACATATGCCCCAGCGCCCGTGGCGGCGCAACCGTACTCGCCGCCGCCGCCGTCACCTGTGAGCCGCGAGTCTGCGGTGCCGGCGCCGGCGCCGGCACCGGCTGCTGCTGCCGCCGGTTCGCGCAATGAGCTGACGCCCACCGCAGGTCAGCCGGTCCGCCTGACGGCGCCGACGCCGTATCGCGATGCGCCGGTCCAGAGCAGGCCGATCAAGGCGATGCTGCAGGCGGGTACCGACGTGCTGATGCGCAACCGCATAACGAACGCCGAAGGCGACTGGTGGTTCGTTCAGACCGACGCGGATATCGGCTGGATTCCGGCCACGCCATAAACTGAAGCCGGCGCGGCCGTCTGCGGTGGCTGTCCGGTGGGATGAGTGTGTCCGGACAGCCACATTGCGGCCATCCAGCCTCCGGTAATATGAACTTCCAAACTTTCTGATCCTGGCGGGAGCTGCACATGAACTACTTTGTGACCGGAGCGACAGGCTTCATCGGCAAGTTCCTGCTTGAGCAACTGCTCGCACGCGACGGCGCCAAGGTCCACGTGCTGATCCGCGAATCCTCGGCGGACAAGTTCGCTGCCCTGCAGGAGCGCTACGGCGCCGCCGGCAAGAAACTGCACGCCGTGTGCGGCGACATCACGACACCGGGGCTGATCTCGAGCGCCGACTTCAAGAAGCTCGCCGGCAAGATCGAACACGTGTTCCACCTGGCCGCGGTCTATGACATGAACATGGACGATGCGACCGGTGATCGCATCAACAACGAAGGCACGCGCAACATCGTCGCGTTCTGCAACGACCTCGGCGGCGACGTGCGCCTGCACCACGTGTCAAGCGTCGCGGTTGCCGGCGGCGACTTTGTCGGCCGCTTCACCGAGAACATGTTCGACGAGGGTCAGCGACTCGGGCATCCGTACTTCCGCACCAAGTTCCAGTCAGAGCAGATCGTCCGCGAGGAATCGCGTGTGCCGTTCCGCATCTACCGCCCGGGCGCAGTTGTCGGTCATTCCGAGACCGGCGAGATGGACAAGATCGACGGGCCGTACTACTTCTTCAAGACCATCCAGAAGATCAGCCACGCAGTGCCCAAGTGGCTGCCGCTGCTCGGCGTGCAGGGCGGCCGCGTGCCGCTGGCGCCGGTGGATTTCGTCGCCAAGGCGATGGACTACATTGCCCACGCCGAAGGGCACGATGGCGAGTGCTTCTGCCTGATCCAGTCGAACTCCCCAACTGTTGGCGAGCTTCTGCAGACCATCTTCGAAGCTGCGCATGGGCCTAACTTTGCAAAGAAGTTCGATCTGCCGCCGATTCCGGCGGTGCTCAAGCAGCTCAGCCAGCAAGTTGGTGATCGCATGCCGAAGACGGTGGCGCGCAGTGTGTCGCGTGCGATCGGCGTGCCGGTCTCGGTACTCGGCTATGTCAGTAACCAGGCCGTCTTCGACGACAAGCACACGCGCAAGGCGCTCAAGGGAACCGACATCCAGTGTCCGGATATCCGCAACTACTGCGAGCAGCTGTGGCAGTACTGGGAGTTGCACCTTGATCTGCACGTCAAGATCTCGGCGAAGGCCGTAGCCAAGCTCGCAGGCAAAGTTGCGGTCGTTACCGGTGCGTCTTCGGGCATCGGCTTCACGGTGTCGAAGAAGCTCGCCGCGGCCGGGGCCAAGGTCATCCTCGTCGCGCGCACGAAGGAGAAGCTCGACGAGACCGCGCACATCATTGAGAAGATGGGCGGCGAGGCGCATGTGTACCCCTGCGATCTCAACGACATGGCGGCGATCGATGCCTGCGCGCAGAAGATCCTTGCCGACTTCGGCCACGTCGACATCCTCGTCAACAATGCCGGCCGTTCGATCCGTCGCGCGGTGCTCGAGTCGCTCGATCGCTTCCACGACTTCGAGCGCACGATGCAGCTGAACTACTTCGGCTCGGTGCGCATGATCCTTAACTTCCTGCCGAGCATGTCGGCTCGCAAGTCCGGGCATGTCGTCAACATCAGCTCGATCGGCGTGCTCGCCAATGCCGCGCGCTTCTCGGCCTACGTCGCCAGCAAGGCCGCACTCGATGCGTTCTCGCGCTGCTTGTCCGCTGAGGTCAAGCATCTCAACATCGAAGTCACGGCGATCTACATGCCGCTGGTGCGAACGCCGATGATCGCGCCGACCAAGCTCTACGACTACGTGCCGACCTGGAGTCCTGAAAAGGCCGCCGACACGGTGGTCAAGGCCATCGTCGATCGCCCGAAATCGGTCGCGACGCCGCTGGGCACCGCGGCGGCGATCAGCTACGCAGTCTGGCCCAAGCTCAACGACTACTTCCTCAACAAGGGCTTCAACCTGTTCCCGTCGTCGACCGCCGCCAAGGGCCGCAAGGACGGCGCGAAGCCGACGCTGGAACAGGTGGTGTTCGCCAATCTGTTCAAGGGCGAATACTTCTAGTCGAGTCCGCAGATGGTGATCTCCCGCAAGGCGCTATGCATCGGATATGCCCTGATTGGAGCGCTCGCGTTTGTGGGGAGTTGGGGAAACATCCTCGATTCCCTTGCGCAGCAGGGCTTTATTCAAGGCACGCTGCAATTCTGGACCGAGGTGCTGGTGAATGGACCGAGCCGCTTCATCACCGTCGACATCCTGTTCCTGACACTGGCCATCGCCGTGTGGATGGTGCTTGAAGCCCGGCGTCTGAAGATGCCCGGCATCTGGCTGTACCTGATCTTCGGAGCGCTGGTCGCGATCAGTCTTGCCGTGCCGCTGTTCCTGATTCACCGCGAGCGTCGGCTGGCAGCACTCGAGCCTGAATCTCCGGCAGGACAGCTGCATGGATACGATCTCGCAGGCATTGGGATTCTTGCAACGGCGGTGCTCGCTTTCACTGTGCTCACGCTGACGAGCTGAACTCAGCGGATGGACAGCAGACGCCGCTATGCCCCGGGGAAGACCCTGCGCAAACATGAGCTTATGCGCCCGTCGATAATGTGTACGGAGATCTGGCGCACAGTGCGTCGGCGGGGGCTCTCGCCTAACACGATCAGTCAGCGCATGATGCGTTCATTGCTGCACTCGCACAGTTTTGAACCGGCTGCATCGAATCAACGGGGCATCTACTGGCGGGTGATTGTTGCCTGCGATGTGCAGCAACAGGCCGGCGCGTGCCGGGGTTGTGTCAGATCTGTGTCTCACAGGGGAGCAACATGAACTGGTATCTGGACGTATTGAAGAAGTACGCAGTGTTCAATGGCCGCGCACGGCGGCAGGAATACTGGATGTTCTACTTGTTCTACATCATCGTTGCCCTCGTGCTGGGCTTCGTCGATGGGATGCTTGGCACGACCGGCGTGCTTGGCGGGATTTATTTGCTGGCTACATTGCTGCCGCTCATCGGCGTGTCGATCCGCAGGCTGCACGACACCGACCGCAGCGGCTGGTGGCTGCTGATCGGTCTGGTGC
>JALYJV010000429.1 GCA_030775105.1 Pseudomonadota bacterium
GGTACATCCTGCTGAAGGCGCGCGAGCTTGAGCCCTTGTGTACGCACGATCTCGCCGCTGTCCGGCATGATTTCCTGTGCGAGCAGCTTGAGCAGCGTGGATTTGCCGGTGCCATTGCGGCCGACAAGGCAGACGCGCTCGCGCGCTTCCATGCTGAACTCCGCGTTGTCCAGCAGGACAGTGTTGGCGATGCGCAGCGAAAGATTCTTGAAACCGATCAACATTGGGGGAGGTCAGCGAGCCGAAACGGCGCACAGTGTAACGGCGCCGCTGCCGTGCCCCCTAGAATGACGCATCTATTTTTCTACCCACCACCGTCCTCTGGAGCTGCTGTATGAGGTTGAGCGTCTTCGCCGCGGTTGCCCTGGGAACATTGACGCTGGTGGCTTGCGGAGAATCGCAGGTGCAGGGCGGCGACATCGCGCGGGGCCCACGACTGCCTCCCGAACGCCCGGGTGCCGACGCTTGTGCGGCCCTGAGGCCGGCGCGATGGATGCCGGCACAGGGGCACGCGGAACAGGGGTCACGCCTGCGCACGGTGGCGTTCCAGTTCAAGCAGGATGTCCGACACGTGGTCAGTTACGACAGCTTTCGCACCAAGATGCGTTGCCTGGTCGAGGATCATGCGGTGCCCGTGATGAAGCCCGGCCTGCCGATGCTGCTGGTGTTCAACGAAGACATTGGCCTGATGGCACTTGCAACCGGCACGCGTGGGGCAGCAGTGCGCGCGCAGGCCGGCAGCGTGCTCGCCGCGCCGCTGGGCGATGGGCTGCCGGCCGGCATCCTCGCGGGACTCGGATTGCTCAATGTCGCTTATGCGCCGCAGGCGCTGGCGTATCAACTGCGCCTCGGGCCGATCGACCCGCGCAAGCAGCTGTTCGTCGCCGCAACGGACACGTCGGCGCGCGCGTTTTCGCAGACCTTCTCGGATATTGCCCGCGACTACGGTGTGTACGTCGTTGCCAGCAACAACCAGCCGCGCTATCGCGCGTCGCGCGATCCGGTCGATATCGCGCTGTTTGCCGACCCCGATCTGGCTGCTGTGGATGAGGTCTACGTTGCTACGACCGCAGTGGTGACCAACCAGACGGTGCTATGGGGCCCGACTGATCTGTATCCGGACGCGCCCAAGGGCGAAACCAATCTGCTGTTCCGCAACGACAAGGTGCCACTGACCGATATTGAACTGAATCTGCTCGGCCTGGATGAAGGTCCTGCGGAAGGAGAATCGGGCCTCGCCAATGCTGGGGGCCATGAGGTCGAGGGGTTTCGCCTGGGCTTTGCGACCTCGCTGCCCGCATTCCAATGGGGTTCCGACTTCGGCCAGCCGCCACCGGCGCAGCCCTGCGACGACATCCGCAACAACTACATGGCCTGCATGAACGCGCTGGGCGTGAATGTGGTCGTGCAGGCAGAAGCGAACCCCGGACGCTGGGGTTCGAATCAGGCAGGCGGCTGGCAGCCGCTGGAATGGATGGATTCCACCTGGCGCACGGTGGCGGATCCTTACGCCGGATTCCTCTACAACATCTGTCCTCACCTGGTCGGCAATCTGCTTGATCTGCCGTTTGATGGTCAGAGCGTGATCGCCAAGCGTGGCGCCAGCGGCGTGGGTGTGCACTACGTCGGCAATACAGAGTTCATCGACGGCACGGATCTTGAACCTTATAGGCCCTATCTCGGTGACAAGCCGGAGTTCATCGCCATGGCGCCGTGGGTCGTTGCTGATGCGCCGCGCGAACAACTACTTGCAACCGGTACAGCGCTGTCACCCGGCTCAGGCGATGCGCTGGAAAACGACTATCTGGAAACGGCGGTCTGGGCGGATCTGGTTCACTGACAGGGCACGATGGCGAAGCGTTTGCGGATCGCGATTGTTGGTTATGGCACCGGAGGCCAGGCCGCTGCATTGATGCTGTCTGCCGACGGACACGAGGTCGAGGTCTTCGAGCGCGCTCCGGCGCTGGGGCCAGTCGGTGCGGGATTCCTGCTGCAGCCGGTTGGACTTGCGGTGCTGTGGGAGCTGGGCTTGCTCAAGGCGACCCTGGCTCATGGCGCACCCATCTCCCGCCTGTACGGACAGACTGCGCGCGGCCGTCCGGTGATGGACATCCGCTATCGCGAGCTCGATACCCGACTGTTTGGTCTCGGCATGCAGCGCGGTGCCCTGTTCACCCTGCTCGACGAGGCCTGGCAACAGGGGCGGCAGATTCATTGCGGTTGTTCGATCGAGCAGATCGACGCTGCGAGCGGAACGCTGGTCGATGCATCCGGACGTCGCCATGCCGGTTATGACCTGCTGGTGATTGCCGATGGCGCTGCGTCGCGCCTGCGCAGCCAGGTGATCGCCGCGCGGCTGGATCGGCCATATCCATGGGGTGCGCAGTGGTGTCTGGTCGAACGCGGCGCATGGCCTTGGCAGGATGAATTGCAGCAGCGTTACGTTGGTGCGCGGCGCATGATCGGCATGCTGCCGGTCGGAACGCGACCGGATGATCCGGTGCCACGGATGAGTTTCTTCTGGAGCCTGCCGGTGACGGCGCTCGACGGCAGTCAGCCAGACGCACAGTCCTGGCGCAGCGAGGTCCATCAAGTCTGGGCGCAGGCGGCCGATAGTCTGAATGCCACGAGTGTTCCTGAGGGCCTGACCGCTGCGCGCTATCGCGACACCGTGCACCAGCAGTGGTATCGCGATCGCGCGGTGTTGCTCGGCGATTCTGCACACGCGATGAGTCCGCAACTAGGGCAGGGTGTGAACATGGCTTTGCTGGACGCGCGAGCGCTGCGCGATGCTTTGCGCACACACACCGATATTGCCTCGGCCCTGGCGTTCTACCAGCGCGAACGGCGCGGACATCTGGGCATCTACCATTTCTGGAGTCGCTGGCTCACGCCGCTGTTTCAATCCGAGCATGATCGGATTGCGGCAATGCGCGACGCGGTGTTCCACCCGATGTCGCGTCTGCCCATCGGACGCGGGCAGATGCTGCGCGTACTGACCGGTACACGGCGCGGCTGGTGGGGAACCATGACATTGCCGCAGGCGTTTTTGGATAGCATGGCCTCGACGTAGGTCTCAGGAGTCAAGGGTGGTCACCAGCGGGCACGGAGTAGTCGCAACGATCGCGCTCGGCATGGGCCTGATCTTCTGGCTGACCGACCACCAGAGCCGCACCAGTCGCGCACTCGGCCTGTTCCTGTTCCTGCTCGGCGGAACGATCTACGCCAATGCGCTGGTCACCGAATACTGGCTCGGCGCGCTGCCGGATTGGGTACGCGGTGTCGGTGCATTGGATGCGCTGACGTTTATCGTCGCTGCGGAGTGGGGCATCCGCGTCGCGGCAACGGTCAACGATGCGCCGACCTTTTCCCGGCGCCTCGTCATCATGCGTATAGCGCAGGCGCTGTCTGTGCTTTACGCAGCGATGGTCGCCACCATGCCGGATGCGCGCTATGGCGAATTCGCCATAGCGCTGGCGACGCAGCGTCTGCCACCACCCCGGTTCTTTCTGATCTTCGTTGCACCGGTGCTGACCGCAGGCTTGCTGGTGTCTTATTCCGGCTTGCTGTTGATCCGCAGTCGTCCGGATCGCGCCGAGCAGGTGCGCATCTTCGCGGTGCTTGCGGCCATGCCGTTTCTCGGCGGCGCGCTGTTCGTGCAGACCGCCGCGGCGCCGATGGTGATTGCCGTCGGCGAAGTGATTTTTCTTTACGGCGCGCTGCGCTACCACATGATTCTGGGTGCGCGCGGCAACTTCATGTCGCAGTTTCTGTCGCCGCAGGTCGCCGAACTGGTGCGTACGCGTGGCTTGCGGCATGCGATGGCACGAAAGCGCATGGACATTGCCATTGTCTGCTGCGACATCCGCCGCTTCACCGCGCACGCGCAAGGTCATACACCGGAGCAGGTCATGCGCCTGCTGCGTTCGTTCTATGCCGCAGTTGGTGCGGTTGCGCAGGAATATGGCGGCACGGTCAAGGACCTTGCTGGCGATGGCGCACTGATCCTGATTGGCGCGCCGGTCGAGTACGAAGACCGTGCTCAACGCGCGATGAAACTGGCGCGTCGCTTGCAGGCCCGCGTGCGGCCGACGGTCAAACGCTACTCCAGCGATCTGGGT
>JALYJV010000430.1 GCA_030775105.1 Pseudomonadota bacterium
ACCTGGGCCTGCGCCGCCCGGAGACCACGAATCAGCGTGGAATCACTGCCCTGTTGACGCCCGCTTCACCGACGATCATCAGACTGTCCTTCCAGGCGATCACCGACGCCAGCGAGCCGCCACCCAATGAGGTGATCGGCATCTCGATCTGGCTTTGGCTGACCTTGCCGTCTGCAGCAATGTGAATGATCGCGCCATCGCCACCGACCAGCACAATGCCGCCATCGTCGAGCACGGTACCGCCGAACATCGAAAGCACGGTGCCGATGTCGACGACGGTCCACTGCCCACCGCGAACATCGTCGGTCCGCAGGACGTTACCGCGCAGCCCGAAGACGACGGCACCCTTGTCCCCAACCGCCAGCACACCGAACAGCGAACCCTCGTAAGGCAGAGTCAACCGTTCCCAGGTCACCCCATCGGTGCTGATTCCAAGCAGCCCGATCTCGCCGACCGCGAACAGCTCGCCCGTCTTGAGACGCGCGATCGAGTTCAGGTGCAGACCTTCTTCGAGGATCGCCGGCGCATCGACATCGGCCCAGGTCTTGCCGCCATCCGACGTCGACATCAGCACGCCGAAAGCGCCGACCACCACGGCACGCTCTGCGCTCACGGCGACAATGCCGAGCAGGGCCTGATTCAGCTCGGGCTCGAAGCGCTGCACGCTCCAAGTCTTGCCGGCATCCGTCGTATGCAGGATCGCGCCGTCGTGGCCCACCGCCCAGCCCTGCTTGTCGTCGGCAAACGCGACTGCGGTCAGAGTGACGTGCAGTGGCACCGCCACCTGGGTCCAGGTCGCGCCATCATCGGAACGCACGATCGTGCCGCGATCACCGACCGCGACCAGGGTCTGGCCGGCGAACTTGACGTCGAGCAGCAGGCTGGTCGCCGCCAGCGGCGCGATTTCGGCAGGCCGCGGCTCGTAGTTGCCGAGGCCCTCGGCAGTCGCTGGCATCGCGGCAGCAGTGGCAACAACGGCCAGCAGTGTGGCCGCACTACGGATCAGGCGCTTCATGCGGCGGCTCCGGCGGAAGGACGGTCAGACGTCGCATCGGCGTCCGGCTTGAGCAGGAATGCGGCGAAGGCCGGCAGCAGGATCACTGCGGCAACCGCGTTGGCGAGGAACATGATCGTCAGCAGGATGCCCATGTCGACCTGGAACTGCAGGCCGGACAACAGCCACGTGCAGACGCTCGCCGCGAGTGCCAGACCCGTCACGATGACCGCCTTACCCGTCTGGTGCAGGGTCTGCGCATAGGCCGCGCGCAGGGTCATCTTCTTCTCCTTCACGCATTCTTCGAACACGCTGTAGATGTAGATACCGTAGTCGACGCCGATGCCGGCGGCGAAAGCGGCGACCGGTAATGTCGAAATCTTCAGGCCGATGCCGAGGAACACCATCACCGCATAGGTGAAGACTGAAACCAGGGCCAACGGCACCAGCACGCAGATCAGCCCGGCCAGGCTGCGGAACGACGCCCAGACGCAGATGCCGATGAACAGGAACAGCCAGAACAGCACGGTCGGTTCGGTGTCCTCGATCACGTCGTTGGCAGCCGCCATGACGCCGACGTTGCCTGTGGCGAGTCTGAAATTGACCAGCGGCTCAGGCCCCTGCTCGGAAATGTACTTCTCGACCGCGGCAATGATGCCGTCAATCGTTTCCGCCTTGTGGTCGGCGGTGAAGATGAACACCGGCATCGCGCTGCAATCGTTGTTGAGGAAGCCGGTCGAGGTCGGGAAGCGTTGTCCCGCCAGCACCAGCGCACCGGGTTCACGCGGCAGAGTCAGCCATTTCGGGCTGCCTTCGGAGAACGCATTGAACACGATCTTGGCGACCTGCGGCATCGACAGCGTCGACTGCACGCCCGGCGTGTTCTGCATGCGCCAGGCAAAACGGTCGATCTCTTCCATGACCTCATGGTCGATGCAACCGTCGGCCGGGTTCTCGGCCACGACCTTGATCAGATCCACGCCGATCGAAAACTCGCTGACGATGCGCGCGCTGTCCTTGTTGTACCGCGAGTCCGGACGCAGTTCCGGCACGCCGTCGTGCAGCTCACCGATGGCCAGATCCTTGGACACGTACTCAGCCCAGCCCCAGGTCAGGATCGCGACGCCCAGCACCACCGCAGCAACCGGCTTCGCGGTGATACCCGACAGCCAATGCCATACCGGCTCGAACGCCGCGTCGCGACGGCGCTGGTGATCGCGGAACTTGATCGGATCGTTGAGCTTGGCGTAGGACAGCAGACAGGGCAGCAGGATCTTCTTGCAGACGATGACCGCGATCAGACCGAACATCGCATTGATCGCCATCTCCTGCACGATGCCTACCGGGATCAGCAGGATCGTGCCGAAGCCGACGACGTTGGTCAGCAGCGCGGTGATGCCTGGAATGACCAGGCGGCGGTAGGTCGCACGCGAGGCATCGAGGCTGTTGTGTCCGTGCTCGGCCACTTCATACAACCAGAAACTGGTGATCTGGATGCCGTGCGACACGCTGATCGCCATCACCAGGAACGGCACCAGGATCGCAAACGGATCAAGGCCATATCCCGCCATGTGGAGGATGCCGAGCTCCCAGACCACGGCAAGAATGCCGCAGGACAGCGGGATCAGCGCGATGAGTGGCGAGCCGGTGTACCACCACAGGATCACCCAGGTCAGGAAGATCGTCAGTGCGAAGAAACCGACGACTTCGAGCGAGGCATCTGCGATGTCGCCGACAACCTTGGCGAAGCCAACGATATGCACGCCGATGTCAGGGTTGTAGTCCGGATTGTCGACTTCCTCGACCGTCAGATCGCTACCTTTGAGCGCATGGACCTCGCGCTCGCCATTGGGCAGCTTGTAAGTGGCGTCGATAGTTCTGAAGCGGAACATGAAGCCGCGTTGATCGGTATAGCCCAGAGCCGCCACGTCACCCGCCTTGAACGGCGGACTGTCGGCCTTGAGCTTGTACTCGAACATCTTCGGTTCAGTGAAGCGCCGGCGCACGTCTTCGATCAGGTGCGCGGTCTTGACGTAGTCGAGCTTCTCGCCGGTGACCGGGTTCAGCTCGAGCAGCTCGGAGAACACCATGGCGCCGCGTGAATCGTTGGCGACCAGACGGCCGGTGATCTTGGCCTTGGTCACGTTCGAGCGCACCTGCTCAAGCATCTCGGGACTGGGCGAATATTCGGCCGGAATCACGTTGCCGCCGTACAACCCCTCCTCTCGCACCTCGACGTAGCGTACGTCCGGCGTGAACAACGAGCTGACGCGCGTGCGATCCATCCCGGGAGTGAATGCCACGGCCTCGGTGAGGTCCTTCAGTGCCTGCAGGAATTCACCGTTGTAGATGTCCTTCTGCGGCGCGTCTTCCTTGAGCACGAGCCCGAAGAGGACCGTGTTGGCACCGCCGAACTGCGCCTGATACTTCTTGAACACCTGCATGTACGGATGCTGTAGCGGCAACTGCTTCTCAAAGCCGGTGTCCAGCTTAAGCTGCGAGGCTTGCCAGCCCATCAGCAAAGTCATGAAGAACAGAACCGTCAAGGTTCGGCTGCGTTTGCCGAAAACAATCGGCTCCGTAACGCGGATGAACATCTGCGAAAAAGCGCCGCGGGCATCGCCGTGCATGGATTTCCCCAAATAATGAACTGCTTGATGACTGTCTCAGGCCACCTTCAGTGCCCGCATCGGAAAAGTGTCCCTGGACCCCATTCCAATCCGGATGCGCCTGCGG